>JAPHUU010000189.1 GCA_026193555.1 Rhodanobacter sp. | reverse complement strand
GGCGCCTTCAAGTTCCGCGGCGCCTGCAATGCGGTCTGGGCACTGGACGATACCCGGGCCGCGCACGGCGTGGTCACCCACTCGTCCGGCAATCACGGCACGGCGCTGGCGCTGGCCGCGGCGACCCGCGGCATCGCCGCGCATGTGGTGGTGCCGGAGGGCGCGGTGCGGGCGAAGGTCGAGGCGATCGAGCGCGCCGGGGCCATCCTGCATCGCTGTGCACCGACCCAGGCGGCACGCGAGCAGGTCGCGGCCGAGGTACAGCGAACCACCGGCGCGGTGCTGGTGCATCCCTACGCTGATACCCAGGTGATGGCCGGGCAGGGCACGGTGGCGCTGGAACTGTTGCGACAGGTCGCCGGGCTGGATGCGCTGATCACGCCGGTCGGTGGCGGCGGGCTTGCCAGCGGCGTGGCGATTGCGGCGCACGCGCAGGATCCTGCCCTGGCGCTGTTCGGCGCCGAGCCGCTGGGTGCCGACGATGCCGCGCGCTCGCTCGCGGCCGGTTCGCGGGTGACCACGCTGGTGCCGGACACTCTTTGCGACGGGCTGCGGGCGCTGATCGGCGCGTCCAACTTCGAGGCCCTGCGCGCTCACCGGGTGGACGTGATCACGGTCAGCGATACCGAAACGATCGCGGCGATGCGGTTGCTGTGGTCGGAGCTGAAGCTGGTGGTGGAAGTGTCCAGCGCCACCGTGCTGGCGGCGTTGATTCAGCAGCGCGAGCGGTTTGCCGGCCGTCGGGTGGGTCTGGTGCTGACCGGCGGCAATGTGGATCTGCAGGCGTTGCCCTGGTAGCAAGCGGCGGCGCGGATCACCCCGGCACGGCTTCCGCCGCCGCATCGGCGTCGGCTGACCCGCTGCTCGGCTCGGCCTGCGGCGGGTGGACGAAGGCGTGCAGGTCGAGCTCGCTGACCGGGATCGGCCGGTAGTCCTCGCCGAACGCCACCTCGCCCGGCTTCCAGCCGGCGGGTCGACGCACCGCCCCCCAGAACCGCTTCAGCGTGACCCAGTGCAGGCCGATCAGTCCGTGGTCGTTGTCGGCATCGACGATCGGGTCGCCGACGCCGGTCGGCCGCGGCGCCTCACCGTACAAGGCGGTACCGAACAGCAAGTCCCATACCGAGAACACCTGGCCGTAGTTGCAGTTGTGCAGCTTCGGCCGCTCGGGATCGACCAGCATGTGGTGCAGGCGGTGGAACCTCGGATCAACAAACACCCGCTCGAACAGGCGCCCGAAACCGATGCGCACATTGGTATGCGAGAAGTTCTGCGCCAGCTCGCCCAGCAGCATCAGCCACGCGAACTCGTCCGGCTGCACGCCGATCACCAGGCCGACCACGGCCAGGATCATCGACTGGATGAAGCCATCTACGAGACTGCCGCGGTCGTTGGTCCAGCAGCTCAGCTGGCGCTGGCTGTGGTGCATGCTGTGCAGTGCCCACCACCACGGAATCGCGTGCTGGGTGCGGTGCATCCAGTAGTAGACGAAATCGTAGATCGCGTAATAGAACAGGAACAGCAGCAGTGGGTGGTCGCCGAACCAGGGAATCAGATGGCTGATCGCCAGCGGTGAGCCGGTGCCGGCACTGCTGTCGCTGCCGCCGAACAGGTGGCTGAACGGGGTCAGCACCAGATAGGTGAACAACGGAAAGATGCCCAGCAGCATCAACAGCGTGTAATTGCGGTCGACCCGGGTCAGGCGGCGGTTGGTCCAGCGTTCGGCGGGTATCCAGCTTTCCAGCGGGCGGAAAATGAAGCCGATGATCGCCACCTGCAACGCGGCGATCATCAGCGCGGCGGCGATGTCGCGCGGGTCGCCGGCCAATCCGTCGAGATGCAGGGCATTCAGCAGCGGGATGACGGCATGGCCACTGAGCCAGTCAGTCAGCTGAGACCACAGGTGGGAAACATCGGGCATGGTGGAGGTCATGTCGTGCGTGGGCGCAAGGTCCGCATGATGATGCCCGGCGCTTCTTTCCCGATCATTTCATGTCGATGCGGGCCGGCGGTGGCTGTTGCAACCGGAAGCGCGCGAGGCGATCAGCGCGAACGCGGTGGCTCCGGGCGCAGCCTTGCACCACTGACCGCCAGCAGGCCCCCCATGACCAGCACCATGCCCACGCCCTCCATCACCGAGGGCCGTTCGCGCAGGATGGCCCATGCCAGCAGCACGCTGACCAGCGGCACGCCGAGGCTGGACAGGCTGGCTACCGCCGTCGGCAGGCGCTGCAGCACGATCAGCCACAGCAGCCAGGCCACGCTGGATGCCAGCACCGCGCTGTAACCGAGGACGCCGATGAAGGTCCAGCTCCAGTCGATCGCACGTTGCGGCACCAGCCATGCGGTGAGGCACAGCACCAGCGCGCCGGCCAGCATCTGCCATGCGGTGAGGTTCAACGGCGATGGCGCGTGACGCTGGAACATGCGCTTGCTCAGCACCGTTCCGGCCGCCCAGGCGGCGCCGCCACCGATCGCCAGCAGCGTGCTCCAGCCACCGCCCAGCCCGTGCCACGGCTCGACGATGCACAGCAGGCCGGCCGCGGCCAGCATCAGACCAAGCCAGTGTCGTCGGTGAGGCCGCTCGCGCAGCATCAGCCACGCCAGCAGCACCGCCCAGAACGGCATCGTGTAGGCAAGCAGGGCGACATGGCCGGCGCCGCCGCCGATCAGCGCCCACTGCTCCAATCCCTGGAAAGCCGCGGTCTGGCACAGGCCGATCGCTGCCGTGAGCAGCAGCGGCGGCGGCCGCAGCGACTGACGCATCAACGCCAGCATCGCAAACAGCAGCAAGGCGCCGAATACGTAGCGCAGGGCGGCAAAATCGAACGGGCCGCAGTAGCGCAGCGCCAGCTTCATCACGATCCAGCTGTAGGCCCAGATCAGCACGGTGGCCAGCAGGGCCAGCAGCGCCGGGCGCTGCGAGGAGGTGGTATCGGGCATCGCGTCGATCACGTGCGGGAAGACGCTGGAGTCTAATGCAGCCGCGTGCCTCGCCATGCCGCCATGCCGCCTTGCGCCGATCCGTCCCGGTGACGCAACGGCCGGCGTATCCGTCATGGCACTTGGCGGTCGCGATCACCTTCAGCGGAAGGACTCTCCACGGGGACGAGCGACCCTCCCACCGCATGACCGAGTACTCCTCCAGCACAACCGCAGTGGAACAGCCCCTTGTTTGATCCGGCTTGTCTCCGGTGCGAGGCCGTAAGATGACAGCCCCGTGACAGCCGGTCCTTCCGGGGAGACTTTCAAACCATGCGCCGAATCTCGTTCCGCCTCACCCGCGCCACCGTCGTGGTGCTGTGCGCGCTGGTGTTCTGTGCCGGTTGCCTTGCCGTGACGGCGATGCGGGAGCCGATGCCGCTGCAGCGCGTGTTCGTTGCAGCGTTGATGCTGTGCACGTTCGGCCTGCTGCTGTCGCTGTGGGCGCGAGTGGCGATGGCGCTGGTGGTCAGTGGCGGACTGTTCCTGGCGCTGAAGTTCATCTCGGTGCTCAAGCTGCGCTATCTCGAATCGTCGCTGATGCCCTCGGACTTCATTTATTACGCCAGCACCAGCCTGCTCGACACGCTGCGCCACTACCCGCACCTGTATGCGCTGGGCCTCGGACTTTGCGCGGGACTGCCTCCGCTGCTGTACCTGGTCTGGCGTGGGGACTGGCGGGTGCTGGCGCGACTTCGGCCATGGCATGCGATCGGGTTGCGTGCCGGCGGCATCGTGCTGAGCGTGCTGGCGTTCTGGCTGTGCATGCTGCCCTCGGGCCCGTTTGCCGCGGTACATTCCCGCAATGTGTGGGAGAAGCTTTCCGATGACGCGCAGTTGACCAATTTTTTCGTCAACTTCCGCGATTCCGACGTGACGATGCCGGCGATGACCAGTGATGCGGTGGCCGAGCAGCAATGGGGCTCGACCGCGCAGGGCGGACCGGGTGCCACCCATTCGCCGTATCCGGACATCGTGCAGGTGCTGGAGGAGAGCACCTTCGATCCGTCGAGCTACAGCGCCTGCACTGTCCCGCAATGCAGGGTGTCGATGTTCCAGCCCGATGCGCACACCCGCGGCACCGGCCTGCTGCGCACGCATACCTTCGGTGGTGGCACCTGGGTCAGCGAGTTCGCGACCCTGACCGGCATGCCGCAGGACATCTTCGGTCCCGGCGGCATGTACGCGCCGTTCGTGCTGGCGCCGCACGTGCATGACGCGCTGGCGCTGCAACTGCGCCGGCTCGGCTATCTGACCATCGCGATCTATCCGACCGAAGGCAGTTTCCTCAACGGCCGCAATGCCTACCGGGCGTACGGCTTCGATCACCTCTACGACGTCAACGAGCTTGGCCTGGACGAGTGGGAGGAGACCGACAAGCAGATGTTCGATGCCGCCAAGCGCGTCTACGACAAGGTGAGGAAACCGGGCCAGCCAGTGTTCGTGATGATCCTCACGATCCACCAGCACGGGCCGCATGACGACCCGATGTCGACCCTGCCGCCGGCATTTCGCAACCTGCTGCATGGGCTGAAGGCAGACCCTGCGCTCAACTTCGACACCTACCTGTCGCGTCTGCACGACTCCGACCTGGCCATGCGCGGACTGGAACACGATTTCCTGGATCGCCCGCAGCCGACCGTACTGGTGCACTTCGGCGATCATCAGCCGTCCTTCGACGGCATGATCCGCGACCTGCGCCGTACGCTGCCGGTCGCGCTGCAACCGTATCGCGACTACCTCACCTATTACATGATCAAGAGCAACGTGGTCGGCGCGCGGCTGCCGAGCTACCCGATGCTGGACATCGCCTTCCTGCCCAGCATGGTGCTGCAGGCGGCCGGCCTGCCCGAGGATCCGTACTTCTCCGCGGAGACCGCCTTGCGCTCACGCTGCGGAGGACTTTACGACGATTGCACGGTGCCGGGCTTGATCGGCTCCTACCAGGCGTGGACGATCGGCCGGCTGCACGTGTATCAGTGAGCGGCGGCTGAGTTCACATCAGCCGGGCTGTCCCAGTTTGACAGTTTGCGCCCTCACCTGGCTGTCGCGTCGGGTCATGCGGGGCACGTGATGGCCGTGCAACTGGATGGCGGTGCCGTGTGGCGCAAGCCATGCCCGGCAGGGGCCGCCCCGCGGAGGCCGGCCGGATACGGCAACAGGTGGGCGGGCTGGCAGGCGTCTTGCTTGCGGTTCCAGCACGAACACCATCGGCCGTACCAGTCTCATGCACAGCGAAACCCCATCCGCCAGCGACCCGATGCCGACCGAGGAGGAGGCCAGTCGGGAACAGCAGATGGCCGAGCTTGGCCTGTCCAATGACAGCAAGCGATTCCTGCGCCGACTCCATCTGGCCGAGAAGCAGCTCAATCGCGCTTTCGGGCAGGCGCATCAGGACGGTGACCTGGAGCAGCGGGTAAGTCAGGTCTATCACGACCTTTATGGAAAGGGTTGAGCGTTGAGCGCCGAAAGACTCCTGCCGACGATGGCGCCACGACCCTGGCCCGACTGCGCGGCTGGCAAGTGACCCATTGAACGGAAGCCGCGGGTGCGCAACGCGGTGGCCGCCAGATGACAGCGCGACAGCAGGGCGGCGGTCGGTCCCGATCGTTGTCGGCGCGGACGGCACCGGCACCGTCCGCCACCGCGGCCTTTGCCCTCAATGCCGTTGCGGCGAGGCCTGGTCGAAATAGGTCCAGTGCTTGCCGTCGCTGCCGAGCCGCTTGCGCTTGATGGTGAAGTCGAAGCGGGTGGCAGCGAGTGGGCTGCCGTCGACGCGTTGCATGTGCAGGCCGGTAGCGGCCTGCTGCGGCCGCAGGTCGTCGTGCATGACGCGGTAGGCACCGAGCGCACGTGCACCGGTGCCGGTCAGCGCCTCATGCAACACGCGGCCCTGCGCCATCGGCAGGCGCAGCCCGAGCAACGCGGCAATCGTGGGCGCCACATCGACATTGCCGCTGGGCAGCGGGTCGCTGAACTGTTGCCGGAAGCCCGGGCCCATCGCGACCAGGGTGTTGTGCACGTCGACCCGGCTGAAGCTGCCGTGCTCGCCGCGTTCGTTGGCCTGGCTGGCGTATTCAGTACCGGGGAAGCCCTGGATCACTGCCTTGGCGTCCCAGGCATAGCTGATGATGATGTCCGGGCCACGCGCGGCATTTTCCAGATGCACGTCTTCCGCCGGCAGGGTGCCGGGGATGTTGCCGTAGCGCCTGGCCACGAAGATCGCGCCGATGTATTCGCGCGACTGCAGGAAGCGCACCGCGCGCTTCACCAGCGCTGCGTCGTGTTCGGGCTGGTAGAGGTATTCGGTGCCGCCGTTGGAGGCCAGCACCAGCGCGTCCTTCGGCAGAACGTCGGGCACCACGTAGCTGGGCGTGGTGTAGGGGCCGGGCTTGCCGCACAGGTGACCGTCATCGTCGTAGCGGGTCGGCTGCAACGCGCTGCCGTCGGCACGCAGGCCGCTCATCACCGGCACGTACAGGCAGCCGGCGCCGTCGAACGCGCTGAAGCCGGCGCGGGTCAGC
>JAPHUU010000362.1 GCA_026193555.1 Rhodanobacter sp. | reverse complement strand
TCGGCGATCTGCTTCGCGGTGCTGGCGGGGTCCTCGGTGTCGGTGTTGGTCATCGACTGCACCACGATCGGTGCACCGGCGCCGACGCGCACGTTGCCGATCTGCACCCCGACGCTGGGGCGACGCGCGGCGGCGATCGCTTCACGCGGGGGGCTGGATGTTTCGCTCATGCGGGGTCAACCGGAATTCAGGCCGCGGCAGCCGCGGCGATGCGACGAAGGATAACCGATGACCCCGCAACGCCGGGTTAGGCGGCGGGTGGATGACGCTGCCGCAAGGCGATCTGCAGCAGTCGACGCTGGAGCCGGTCGGCGAGCGTGCCCGGCTGATCCAGGCTCATCCGCGCCAGCGCCTCCGCCTCACCGGCTCTGGGAAGGCCGGGACGCAGCAAACCGCGCAGCAGGGTGAACCGGCCATGCCAGCTGGCCGCGGATGTCTTCAGCCAGTTCAATGCAGGCAACAGGCGCTGCTCGACCTCGGTGAAATCGCTGCCAAACGGGAACGTGGGCAGCAACCCCTGCCGCTGCATCGGCGCGATCGCCTGGCGCAGATTGCGCGGTTGATGCCGCCGCCACGCCTCGGGTATCTCGAAGTCCGGCGCCAGCTTGCGGTGTGCCTTCGCTTCGGCGCACAGCGCATCGAGAAAGCGTGCATCGCAGATCGACAGCATCGCCTCGACGCATTCGCCGTCGCTCTTGCCGCGCAAGTCAGCCACCCCGTACTCGGTGATGAAGATGTCGCGCAGGTGCCGCGGGATCGTGGTCTGCCCATAGTTCCAGCGGATGTTGCTCGCGATGCCGCCACCACTCTGGCGGGTCGCACGCAACAGCAGCACGGAACGGCCATCGGGCAGCTCATGGGCCATGGTCACGAAGTTGTTCTGACCGCCGACCCCACTGACCACCTCGCCATCAGCAAGCGTGTCGGACACCGCCGCACCGAGCAGGGTCGCCATCATGCAGGTGTTGAAGAAGCGCGCGCCACGCCGCTGCAGCGCCGCCAGCGCCTGGTGGCCGCCATACAGCTGGTTGACGTTGGAGACCGCACACATGTCGATCGCATCCGGATCGGCGGCCTCGGTGGCGGCGAGCCACGCATAGAGATCGTGCGACCCGAGAAAGAATGCGCCGCGCAGGTAGTGTCCGCCCGGCGTGCCCGGATTCAGCCGACCGGCGACGGAAGCCCGCTCCAGTGCGAGGTTGTCCCAGCTGCGGCGCTTGAGAATGCCGCCGCGCTGCAGATGCATGAAACCGTCCATCACCATCTCGCTGGCGCCGTACAGACCGGCCTGGAACGGATCCAGCCCGCCGACAAAGCCGGCGAGCGTGTGCGTGCCCCCGGTCGTGTCCAACGCCTTCAGCATGTGCCGCCAGTTCGCATTGTCCTGCTCGCGCAGCAGCAGCGCCTTGACCAGCGCATCGGAAAGCGCGCCGATGCCGATCTGCAGGCAACCCCCATCCTTGACCAAAGCACTGGCATGCAGGCCAATCGCGTATTCGGGCAGATCGACCGGTGGGCGTGGCAGCGCAAACAGCGGTGGTAGCTGCGCGGGACGCAGCTCCACGTCGAAGAAGTCCTCGGCCACCTCGGCTGCACCGCTCAGATACGGCAGATCCGGGTGCACCACGGCCACGCACAGGGGGCGCCGCCGCCCGCTCGCGTCTATCCGACGCAGCAGGTCGAAGGTCAGGTCCGGGTTGCAGGACAGGCTGTAGTGCACGCCATCCGGTCCTTCGCGCCGCGCGACCAGTTGCACCAGCAGGTTGATGTCCTGCAGTGCCAGGTCTCGGGCAACGTGGGTGTAGTTCTGGCTGATGTAACTGCGCTGGGCGCTGCCCGAATGCAGCATCGCGCCGGATTGCAGGTAGAACTCATGCACCTCGACATTCGGCGGCAGCGCATCGCGGGCCTGATCCAGGGCGTATTGCGGATCCACCTGGTCGGCACCGAAATGCCGTTGCAGGAACGGTTTCAGGAAACGCGCCTCCAGCCCCGGTTTCGGCTGCGGCCGGGTCAGCGACAACGCCGTGTAAAGGCGCATCGAGCGCTGTGTGTCTGCCGCGACCCGCCGGTACAGCGCGTTGAGCAGCCCATGCGGCTTGCCCAGCCCCAGCGGCGCGGCGACGCGCAGATCGGGCCCGAGTCGGTCGACGATGTGCTGCGCGCAGTCGTCGGTGTCGGAGTAAAAATGCGCGGTCGCCATGCCGACGATCATGCCAGAAGCCCTTTGCTGACGGCACACCGACCAGCCATCGCCTAAACTCGCCCGATGACACCCGTGCCACCACCGTCAGCCTCCGATCGCCTGCTGGCCCAGCAGGCATTGAGCCGCGCCGCCGGCGCGCCGCTGCTTGGCGGCAACGCGGTAACGCTGCTGATCGACGCCGCGGCGCACTACGACGCCTGGCTCGCGGCCATCCGCGGCGCCAGGGATCGCGTGTTGCTGGAGAACTACCTCATCCGCGACGACGACGTCGGCCGCATGTTTCGCGATGCCCTGGTGGAACGCGCACAGGCGGGCGTGCTGGTGGCGGTGGTGGTCGACTGGCTCGGTTGTCTGGGCCAGTCACGCCGCTCGTTCTGGACGCCGCTGCTGGCGGCCGGTGGCCAGCTGCGCGTGTTCAATCCACCGCGGCTGGGTCAATCGTTCGGCTGGATCAGCCGTGACCATCGCAAGGTTCTCGTCGTCGATGGCGTGCACGGTTTCCTGTCCGGCGTGTGCATCAGCGCCAAATGGCTGGGCGACACGACGCGCAACGTGCCGCCATGGCGCGACACCGGGGTGGCCTTGCATGGTCCGGCGGTGGCCGAACTCGAGGCCGCGTTCGCCCAGAGCTGGAGCTGCACCGGCGCGCCGCTGGCTCGGCTCGAGCCGATCGCAGCCCCAGCCGAGCCGGCCGGCTCGATCGCCCTGCGGGTGATTGCCACGCAGCCGGCCAGCGCCGGCATGTACCGCCTCGACCAGATGGTCGCCTCGATGGCACGCGAGACGCTGTGGCTGACCGACGCCTATTTCGTCGGCATCGCCCCCTACGTGCAGGCGCTGATTGCCGCTGCCCGCGACGGCGTCGACGTGCGCCTGCTGGTGCCGGGCAGCAGCGACATCCCGGTGGTCGCCAACATGTCGCGGGCGGGCTATCGCCCGCTGCTGAAGGCCGGCATCCGCGTGTTCGAGTGGAATGGTTCGATGCTGCACGCCAAGACCGCGGTGGCCGATGGCCAGTGGGCGCGGGTGGGCTCGTCCAACCTCAATGTTGCCAGCTGGCTGGGCAATCACGAGATCGACGTGGCGGTCGAGGACACCGGCTTCGCCGGCCAACTCGCCGCGCAATACCAGCGCGACCTGGAGAACGCCACCGAGATCGTGCTGGCGCCCAGTCGCTACCGGCGTCATGAGCGGGTGCGCAGCAGCGAGAAGCGGCCACCGCGGACGAGGCAAGGTAGCGGCAGCTCCAGCCGGGCCGCGGTGGGCGCGCTGCGCATCGCCAACAGCGTGGGCGCGGCATTGTCCGATCGGCGGGTGTTGGACGACACCTCCAGCGTGCCGCTGCTGATCGGCATGCTGGTGCTGGTTGTTCTGGCCGTGGTGGCCTTCCTGTGGCCGGCCTGGATCGGCTGGCCGATGGGCGTCATCGCCGCCTGGTTTGCGCTGAACCTGGGCGTCGGCACCTGGCGCATGCGGCGGGACAGGCAGCGACGGCGAAGGCCGATGACACCGCCATGAACCGCCCGAGCGGGGCCGCCACATGGTGATGCGATACCTGCGAAATGCGCGCCAAATGAATGTTTCTCAACGACTGATTACCGTGACCCATGGTAGGCTCGCGCTCCCATGCTCCCCTCCGACAACAGCAGCCCGCGCCACGTTCTGACCCCCAGTTCGCTGAACCGGCTGGTGCGCGACCTGCTGGGCGATGTGTTTCCGC
>JAPHUU010000185.1 GCA_026193555.1 Rhodanobacter sp. | reverse complement strand
CTGATGGAGCAGCAGCCGGACGTGGACTCGCCCTACGAGCGGTTGCTGGGCGACGCGCTCGCCGGCGACGGCGCGCTGTTCACCCGCGAGGAGTCGGTCGAGGCGGCGTGGGGGGTGGTCGCCCCGGTGCTGACCGAGCATCCCGCGGCGCTGTCGTACAAGCCCGGCAGCTGGGGACCGAAATCGGCCGATTCGCTGATCGCGGCGGACGGCGGCTGGCACAATCCGCAGTCCGAGGAGGATCGACCATGTTGACCGATGGCATACCCGCAGCAGCGACGGTGGTGTTTCTGCTCGATGTCGACAACACCCTGCTCGACAACGACCGCTTCGCCAGTGACCTCAGTGCAACCCTGGAGACCGCCTTCGGGGCGGCCGAGCGTACGCGCTACTGGACGCTCTACGACGGCCTGCGCGACCGGCTCGGCTATGCCGACTACCTGGGAGCCCTGCAGCTGTTCCGCGCCGGCCTCGACAATGAGCCGTCGCTGCTGCAGATGTCGCGGTACCTGCTGGACTATCCGTTTGCCGAGCGGCTGTACCCGCATGCGCTGGAGACGGTGGCGCACCTGCGCACGCTCGGCCCCACGGTGATCCTGTCCGACGGCGACGTGGTGTTCCAGCCGCGCAAGATCGAGCGCGCCGGGCTGTGGGCCGCGCTGCGCGGCGAGGTGCTGATCTACCCGCACAAGCAGCAGATGCTGGTGGCGGTGCAGCAGCGTTATCCGGCCGCGCACTACGTGATGGTCGACGACAAGCCGCAGACCCTGCAGGCGATGAAACGGCGCCTCGGCCACAAGCTGACCACGGTGTTCGTGCAGCAGGGGCACTACGCGGCTGCCGCCGCGGACGAGGTGCTCGATCCCGCCCCCGACCTCAGCCTTGCGTGCATCGGCGACCTGCGCCAGCGTAAGCTTGGCGATTTCCTGCCGAGCGCACCGGCGATCCCGCTGACGGCGGATTGAATATCTTTTTGAATACCCCTTTTCGTATTGAACATGAATGATGGAGCAGGCATGAAAGCGACCCGGCAACTGCATGAACTCGGCCAGAGCCTGTGGCTGGACAACATCACCCGTACCCTGCTCGACGATGGCTCGCTGGCGCGCTACATCGCCGAGGATTCGGTGACCGGGCTGACCTCCAATCCCAGCATCTTCGACGCCGCGATCGGCGGCGGCGCGGCCTATGACGCCGCGATCCATGCCAAGTCGCTGGCCGGACTGAGCGGCGAAAAGCTGTTCATCGAGCTGGCACTGGAGGACCTGCGCCGCGCCGCGGACCTGCTCGCACCGGTGTTCGAGCGCACCGCCGGCGTCGACGGCTGGGTCTCGATGGAGATCTCGCCGCTGCTGGCCGCGGACAGCGCCGCCTCGATCGCGGCGGCGCGGCAGATTCACGCGCAGGCCGATCGCGACAACCTGCTGGTCAAGATTCCCGGCACGCCCGAGGGCATCGCGGCGATCGAGGAGGTGATCTTCCTCGGTATCCCGATCAACGTGACCCTGCTGTTCTCCCGCGACCACTACCTGGCCGCCGCCGAGGCCTACATGCGCGGCATCGAGCGGCGCATCAATGCCGAACTCGACCCGCGGGTGGGCTCGGTCGCCTCGCTGTTCATCAGCCGCTGGGACGTGGCCAGCAACCCCCACCTGCCCGGCGAACTGCACAACAAGCTCGGCATCGCGGTGGGCCAGCAGACCTACCGTGCCTATCGCGATCTGCTGGCGTCGCCGCGCTGGCAGCGGCTCGCCGCCGCCGGTGCCCAGCCGCAGCGTCTGCTGTGGGCCAGCACCGGCACCAAGGACCCCTCGGCATCCGACACGCTGTATGTCAGCGCGCTGGCCGCGCCCAACACCGTCGACACGTTGCCGGAAAAGACCCTGCTGGCGTTCGCCGACCACGGCCAGCTGCACGGCATGATGGCGGTCGATGGTGGCGACGCCGACGCCGTGCTGGCCAGCATCGGCAAGGCCGGCGTGGACGTCGAGGCACTGGCAGCCACGCTGCAGGACGAGGGCGCACAGGCCTTCGTCAAGTCGTGGCAGCAACTGCTGGGGCGGATTGCGGACAAGGCCAGCGCGCTCGACGACAAGGCGCAAGGATCGGTCAGCCCATGAGTCATGCCGAACTCACGCTGCGCCCGCAATGGCAGGCGCTGCACCAGCACTTCGCCCAGATCGGCGCACGCCAGCTGCACGAACTGTTCGCCGCCGACCCCACGCGCGGCGAGCGGCTGACCGCCGAGGGCGTCGGCCTGTATCTGGATTATTCCAAGCAGCGCGTCGACGACGACACCCTGCGTCTGCTGCACGAGCTGGCAGAAGCGTGCAACCTGCGCCAGCACACCGAGGCCATGTTCGGCGGCGAGCACATCAACACCACCGAGAACCGCGCGGTGCTGCACGTGGCCCTGCGCGCCCCGGCCGGCACCCGGCTGATGGTCGACGGCCGCGACGTGATGCCGGACGTGCACGCGGTGCTGGAGCGGATGGCCGCGTTCGCCGAGCAGGTGCGCAGCGGCGCATGGCTGGGCCACAGCGGCAAGCGCATCCGCAACGTGGTCAACATCGGCATCGGCGGCTCCGACCTCGGCCCGGTGATGGCGTACGAGGCACTGCGCGCGTACAGCCAGCGCACGCTGACCGTGCGCTTCGTCTCCAACGTCGACGGCACCGACTTCGCCGAGGCGGTGCACGATCTCGACCCCGCCGAAACCCTGTTCATCGTCTGCTCCAAGACCTTCACCACGCTGGAGACGCTGAGCAATGCGCAGGCAGCGCGCAGCTGGTGTCTGCAGGCGCTGGGAGATGCCAAGGCGGTCACCCGGCATTTCCTCGCCGTGTCGACCAATGCCGCGGAAGTGGCGAAGTTCGGCATCGACACCACGCACATGT
>JAPHUU010000460.1 GCA_026193555.1 Rhodanobacter sp. | reverse complement strand
ATCGGCCTGACGATCGGCTTGCAGTTCGTGGCAAAACCGGACGTCATGCCTGTGGACAACAGCCCCGGTACAACGGCCACCGCATGTTCCCTGTTCCCCGTTACCCGTTCCCCGCTCTTTAAACCCCATGCCCCGCGCCGACTTCTACCTGATCGACAAGCCGCGCTTCCGCGAGCAGCCGCTGCTGCTGGTCTGCGAGCTGACCCGCAAGGCGTATGCGGCGCAGCAGCCGACGCTGATCCTGACCCGCGACTACGCCCAGGCCGAGGCGCTCGATGAACTGCTGTGGGCGTTCGACGAGGACGCGATGATTCCGCACCAGCTGGCCGGTGACGACGACGACGCGGCAACCGCCGTGCTGATCGTGCCGCCGGGCGTCGATACCGCCGATCGACCGCTGCTGATCAACCTGCGCGAAACCTGCCCGACCGGCCGTTTCCAGCGGGTACTGGAAGTGGTGGCCGCCGATCCCGCCGAGCGCGATGGCTCGCGCCTGCGCTGGCGTGCATACCAGCGGCTCGGCTTCGAGCTGCACAAGAACGACATGTAGCCGGCGCGGCGGGCTCAGGCCGGTTCGTCCGCCACCGATGCGCGAAGGTTGCCGAACATTGCCAGTGCGACAGCCAGCTGCTCGCCACTGAGCGGCTTGCGCAGGAAGCCATCCATGCCGGCGGCCCGCGCCCGCGCCTCATCCTCGCTGCCCGAACGCGCGGTCACCGCAATGATCGGCACCGACGGCCCGCCCCGCTCGCGCTGGCGGATCAGGCGGGCGATCTGGAAACCGTCGACACCGGGCAGATCCAGATCCAGCAGCACCGCGTCGAAAGGGTCATGGGCCAGCTCGGTCAGCGCCGCCAGACCATTGGCCACATGGGATACGGCGTGTCCCTGGTGCTCCAGCAGCCCGCGAATGACCGCCGCCACGATCATGTCGTCCTCCACCAGCAAGAGTCGGTAGCCGCGCCCGGCGGTCGCTTCGATCGATGGCGGCGGTGCCGTCGGGGGAGGCTCGGCCAGCGGCAGGCGCACCCGGAACGTGCTGCCATGGCCCAGTCGCGATTCCAGCTCGATGCTGCCCTCCATCATGTCGACCAGTTCGCGGCAAATCGCCAGCCCCAGCCCGCTGCCGGCACCGCGCTGGGGACTGTCCTCCTGCTCGAAACGCTGGAACAGGCGCGACTGGCTGGCTTCGGGAATGCCCGGCCCGGTGTCGCTGATGCTGAACAGGACGCCGCCCGCGGCTCGCTGACCGCGCAGGGTCACATGGCCATGTTCGGTGAACTTCAATGCATTGTTGGCCAGGTTCAGCAACACCTGCTTGATCCGCAGCGCATCACCGATCACCCGTTCCTGCAAATCGTCCTCGATCTCCAGCACGAAGCGGATGCCCTTGGTATGCGCCAGGCCCTGTTCAATCTGGCTGACGTCACCGAGCAGCTGGCGCGGATCGAACGGCGCGGGTTCCAGCTCCATCCGGCCAGCCTCGATCCGGGCCAGGTCCAGCGAGTCGTTGAGCAGCTTCAGCAGCATCCCGCCGGAGCGCTGCATGGCTTGCGTGTAATCCTTCTGCAATGGGCTGAGCGGCGTG
Source organism: Rhodanobacter sp. (assembly GCA_026193555.1). GTDB lineage: Bacteria > Pseudomonadota > Gammaproteobacteria > Xanthomonadales > Rhodanobacteraceae > Rhodanobacter. The sequence goes on along the minus strand of JAPHUU010000460.1, from coordinate 5,481 downwards.
CTCAGCAACAGCTCGGCCATGCCCATCACACCGGTCATCGGCGTGCGGATCTCGTGGCTGAGGGTCGCCAGGAACTGGGTCTTGGCGGCGCTGGCGGCCTCGGCCAACTGTCGTTGCTGTTCCATCAGCTGCAGGCGATGGTGCTGGGCCAGCCGTCGCCGCCAGATCTGCAACACCCCAACGACCAGACTGGCCAGCAGCAGGGCGTAACCGGTCCATGCCCACCAGCGTGCCCACGGCGGTGCCTGCACCCGGATCCTCAGCGGTACCGCCAGGCGGCTCCACACGCCATCGGGCCCCGCCGCCTTCACCTCCAGCGTGTAGTCACCCGCCCCCAGCCCGGCGAATTCACGCTCGCCACGGCTGTCCACATCGACCCAATCGCCGTCGAATCCGCTCAGCCGGAAACGGTAGTGATCGGCCGCCGGATTGATGAATGAAGCCAGCCGCGCATCGACCTTGAGGTCGCGGTCACGCCAACCCAGCTGCACGACGCTGCCATCCAGCGGCAAGGAACGATCCTTGCCGTCCCGGCGCACGCGCAGCCCGGTCAGGGTGAGCGCTTGCGCTGGCGCAAGCGGCTTGCCCGGACGCATGAATTGCCTTGGCAGGAATGCCACCAGGCCAGTGCTGTCGGGCGCAAAGATCGTCCCGTCCGGCGCCATCGCGGTAACAGCATCGCCAAATGCGGCGTTGGCCAGGCCCTGATCCGGTCCGAACGACCTGAGCCGATGGGTGACCCTGTCCAGTCGCCACAAGCCGGGGTTGCCGAACAACCACAGTTCACCCTGCCGATCGACGCGCATGGCCATCAGGTCCGAGGTCATCCCGGCGTGGCCGACATCGATTGCTTCATTGCGCACCGCCCGGCCATCGGCATAGCGGTAGTGCTCCAGCAGGTGCCCGGTGGCCAGCCAGATGCCGCTGGCGTCGAAATCGAACATCAGGATATCGGCCCGGGGCACGCCGGGCACATACATCAGTTTGCCGGTCTTGCTGTCCAGCCGCATCAGCCCATCCATGCAGGCGTACCACACACTGCCTCCGCGAAAACTGAGCTGCTCAGGCATCGGCGGACTGCCGCCGCCCGCTTCGGCCGGCACCGGCGTGATGGTGCGAGTGTCGGCGTCGATCACGAAGACACCCTGGCCCCACGAGGCAACATACACCTTGCCGTCGCCGGCGGCCGCCAGCAGCACGGGCCGGGTCAGCGCGGTGCGCTCGAGATCGATGGTCTCAAGCTTGCCGTGGTCGAACAGGCGCAGGCCGCCGGGAACCGCGATCCACAATCGGCGGCGCGCGTCCTCGGCCAATGCCACGATCTGGGTGTGCAGACCATGCAGGACATGCTGCACATCGCCCGTGGCCGCATCCAGCTTGTCGATCCAGCCATCCTCGCCGCCCACCCACAACTTGCCATCGTGGCTCAGGCGGATGGTCGAGGCGGCGACCTCGGACAGGCTGTCCTTGTCGTCCGGCACGTGGGTGAAGCGCGAGAATCCATCCCAGCCCGGTGGCAGATAGGCGATGCACGATTCGTCGAAGGCGATCCACAGCCCGCCTTCGCGATCAATGAAGGTCTGCCAGGTCTTGTTGCCCGGCAGTCCGCCGGGCAACAACGGGTGACCGTCGATCGACTGCAGGTGTCCGTCGCCCGCATCGAGCAGGAGCCCGTCGGGCTTGCCGATCCACAGCCGGCCCTGCCGGTCACGGGCGCTGCTCATGATGCGCAGCGAGGAAAGCGCCTGCCTCGCCACCGGCCGCGCCACGCCATCGGTGCCGATGATCAGCAGACCACCTTCGAGCGCCACCCGCACCTCGCCGTTGCCGCCTTCGATCGCCCAGATCTTGCGCATGTCACCGTGGAACGCGGGATCCACCGGCACGCGGTGCAGACTGCCATCGGCATTGCGCAGATACAGGCCGCTCTCGGCCCCGATCCACAGGCGGCCGTCGGACTCGGCCAGCAGCGCCCGGGTGGTGCCGAACGAGGCAACGTGCGTTGCGCCAATATCCAGCGGCACGTGATCGAAACCCGATCCGTCCGGCCGCATGCGATCAAGGCCATCCTGGGTGGCAACCCACAACGCGCCATCCGTCGTCTGCGCGATGCTCCAGACTTCGTTGTCGGCAAGACTGTCCAGGTGCTGGTCGTCGTGCTCCCAGTGGCGGAAGCGGCCGGTCGACTGGTCGTAGACTGTCAGTCCGCTGGATACGCCGCCGGTCCAGATCCGGTTGTCGCGATCGACCAGCAAGGTGTAGGTCGAATTGGCCGGCAACGAATCGGGGTCGCCCGCCACATGCCGGAACACCTTGAAGCTGACGCCGTCATAGCGCACCAGACCGCCGGCCGAACCGAACCACATCAGTCCGTTGTGGTCCTGCGCCAGCGAATACATCGCTCCGCCGGGCAGGCCATCGGCAATCTCGAAGCGACGAAACTGGGGCGTGGGCAGGGTGGTCGCCACCGCGCCGGAGCCGCCCGTGGTCGCGACTCCATTCGACACGAATGTCGACGAGGCCACCGCCAGAATCGCACTCAGCACCAACGACGCCAGCATGCACAGACCTCCCCTGATCCTTCCGCATCATGCCAAAAGCCGACCGTTACCGCGAACCGCCGACCGCACGCACGGGGCATGCCGTGGGTGAAGCCGGGTCCATGGCGGCCGCCTCGACGCACTAGAATGCTTCGCATGTCCCGACGCCTGCGACTGCTGTTCACCGCGCTGGCCGCCGCAGCCTTGCTGTGGCTGCTGCTGGCTGCCGCCGAACGCTTCCTGGCCCTGGCCCAGCGTTTCCTGGGGTTGCCGGCATGGCTGCAATGGACGCTCGGCGCCGCACTGGCAGTCTTCGCCAGCCTTGGCGTGATCGTGCTGTGGTGGTTGCTGCGACCGCGCCGCAGACGCCGCCCGGTGGCGGCACCGGATCGCGGCACGCTGGAGGAGCGCATGCAGAAGCTGCGCGAACACGGCGCCGATACCGGCGCGCTGACCGCCGAACTGGGCGAACTCGATCGCCGCCGTGCCAGCGCCCGCATCCACGTGGCGCTATTCGGCGAAATCTCCACCGGCAAGAGCAGCCTGATCCGCGCGCTGGCCCCGCATGCCGCCATTGCCACCGATGCCCGAGGCGGCACCACCCGCGCGGTTGGTCACTACGACGGCCAGCTGACGGATGGCCGCACATTGGTACTGGCCGACGTGCCCGGTAGTCGTGAAGCCGGCGGCGAGGCGCACGAAACCATGGCGCGCCAGGAAGCGCTGCGCTCGCATGCGGTGGTCTATCTGTGCGCCGGCGACCTCACCCGCCAGCAGGTCGATGAACTGCGCTGGCTGGCCGATTTCGGCAAGCCGCTGCTGCTGGTGCTGAACAAGGCCGATCAATGGACCTCAGCCGAACGCGAACAGTTGCTGGCGCGCCTGCGGCAACAGGCACGCGGGATCGCGGTCGACGTGCTGGCGATCAGCGCCGGCGGCAGCGAGCGCTACAAGCGCCAGCTCGCCGATGGCCGCAGCGAGTCGGTGGAACGCCAGCGCCAGCCGGTGATCGAGCCACTGCTGCAGGCGCTGGCACGACTCACCACCGGCGGCGCCGAGGCGCTGGAGCCCTTGCGTCAACATGCAGTCCTGGCCGGGCTGCACCAACGCACCGGGATGCTGGAAGCGCAAACCCGCGCCGAAGAGGCTGAGCGCATCGTGCGCAAATATGCGCGGCGGGCGGTGGTCGGCGCCCTGGCCGCAGTGGCACCGGGCAGCGACCTGCTGATCCAGGGCGTGCTGGCCACCGGGCTCACCCGTGATCTGGCGCAGCTGTACGACGTGCGCGCCAGCGAGGTGCAGATCGAGGACTTCGTGCGCCAAGCCAAGCTCACCCTGCGAACCGGCAGCTCGATCGTGCTGGCCGTGGCCGGCAACGCGATGAAGGCCTTTCCCGGCCTCGGCACGCTGGGCGGCGGCGTGCTGCATGCGTTTGCCTATGCACTGATCTTCGACAGCCTGGGCCACGCGCTGGCCGCCTCGCTGGCCGAGCGGAAGACGCTCGATCAGGACGACGCCAGCGCCCGTCTGAAGACACTGCTGGCCGACGCGGGCAGCGGCCGTCTTCAGCAACTGGCGACGCTGACCATCGACGCATGGCGCGAACGTGAGCAGCCACCGGCCACCCACTGAACAGCCGAACGGCGATGCACGCTGCGGCGAAACAATCCGTTTCCCGGTGTGCGGCTGGCGCCGGCAAGCGGGTTCGGCCAGACTTCCGTGCATGCTCCGCACACCCTCAACCCGCGCATTGTTGTGGCTGGCCGCGATCCTGCTGCCATGCGTCACGACCCAGGCCGCCGGCGCCAGCTACCGCTACGACACCGTGCACAGCCAGGTGCTTTTCAGCATCAGCCACAATGGTTACTCGCGCCCGTTCGGGCGGCTGCACATCGCCAGGGGCTGGTTGCGGTTCGATCCGGAGCACTGGCCTGACGCCGCCACCGAGCTGGATGTCGATTTGGCCAGCGTGGACATGGGCGATGCCGACTGGAATGCCGCGGTATGCCAGCCGGCGCTGCTCGATTGCGCGCGGCAGCGGTATGCCCACTTCGTCAGCAGCGGTGTCGAACGCACGGACGACCACCATGGCATCCTGCACGGCACGCTGACCCTGCGTGGCATCAGCCAGCCGCTGGACATCCCGTTCACCTTCAACCGCGCCGCCCCCACCGTTTTCGGGATGCACACGGTGGCCGGCTTCTCGGCCACCGCCACGCTGGATCGCCGCACGTTCGGCATGACCGCTTTTTCCCGCTCGCTCGGAGACCAGGTCACCGTCTGGCTGGAGCTGGAGGCGATCCGCGACGACAGCGCCGTTCCATTGACCAAGGATCGACCATGAGTCTGCGCAACAACGACCGCCAATGGGGCGCAGTCGCCAAGTTCTTCCACTGGACGATGGCGCTGGGCATTCTCGGCAACGGTGTGTTCGGGCTGATGATGGATCTGGCGCACTCGCCGATGCAGAAGATCAACTGGCTCGCCATCCACAAGTCGATCGGACTGACCCTCCTCGCCCTGTTCCTGCTGCGGCTGCTGTGGCGCATGGCCGATCGTCAGCCGCCCCCCGAGCCGGGCCCGCGCTGGCAGCGGCTGGCCGCCAGGCTGACCCACGCGACGCTGTATCTGCTGATGGCCGCGATGCCGCTCAGCGGCTGGTGGTTCAACTCGCTGGCGGGCAAGCCGCTGCAATGGTTCAAGCAGTTCAACCTCCCGGCACTGGTATCCCGTAACGATGAGCTGACGCACCTTGCACATGGTGCGCACGAAACTCTGTTCTGGCTGCTGATCCTGGTGCTGGTGGCACATGTCGGTGCCGCACTGAAGCATCATCTGGTCGACAACGACGACGTGCTGCGCCGGATGCTGCCTTTCAAGCGACCAGGCAGCGGCTCGACTGCCGAAGGAGATCATTGATGAGACGTCTTGCCATTCTGCT
>JAPHUU010000369.1 GCA_026193555.1 Rhodanobacter sp. | reverse complement strand
GGCACGAGGCGGCGGTGTCGATCGATCGCCTGCTCAACGGCGAGGACATCCGCCGCCGGCCCGATCCGATCACCAACCTGATGTCGACCAAGATGGGCATCCACGAATGGAGTTACGACAACGACACTTCGCTGGACGTCCGCTTCAAGGTGCCGTGGGCCAAGGCCGAGATTGCGCTGGCCAGCATCAAGGTGGAGGTGGAGCTGGGTTTCGATGCCGCCACCGCCTTCAAGGAGGCCAGCCGCTGCCTGAATTGCGATGTGCAGACGGTGTTCAGTGCACCGGCCTGCATCGAGTGCGACGCCTGCGTGGATATCTGCCCGATGGATTGCATCACCTTCACCGCGAACGACGAGGAACCGGCGCTGCGCACCCATCTGAAGGCGCCCGCGCTCAATGAGTCGCAGGATCTGTACGTGTCCGGCGCGCTCAAGACCGGACGCGTGATGGTCAAGGACGAGGATGTATGCCTGCACTGCGGGCTGTGCGCCGAGCGCTGCCCGACCGGAGCCTGGGACATGCAGAAGTTTCTGCTGCAGCCGGCGCAGGCCGGCAAGCGATGCCGCGACCGACCACGCGTCAAGCCGACCGGGGAGGTGGCAGCATGAAGCGGATCGAGGCGGTCAACGATTTCGTGGTCAAGTTCGCCAACGTCAACGGCTCCGGCTCGTCCTCGGCGAACGAACTGTTCGCCAAGGCGATCCTGCATATGGGCGTGCCGGTCAGCCCGCGCAACATCTTCCCCAGCAACATCCAGGGCCTGCCGACGTGGTACGAGGTGCGGGTGAGCGAGGCCGGCTACCTGGGCCGGCGCGGCGGGGTCGACCTGATGGTGGCGATGAACCCGCAAACCTGGGACGCCGATGTGGCCGAGATCGAGCCGGGCGGCACCCTGTTCTACGACAACACCCGACCGTTGCCGGCCTCGAAGTTCCGCGACGACATCAAGGTCATCGGCATGCCGCTGACCGAGCTGTGCAACGCGGCCTATGCCGACCCGCGCCAGCGCCAGCTGTTCAAGAACATCGCCTACGTGGGTGCGCTGTCGGTGTTGCTGCAGATCGACCCGACCGTGTTCGAAACGCTCTTCGCCCAGCAGTACAAGGGCAAGGAGAAGCTGCTCGACGCCAACCTGCGGGCGCTGCGACTGGGCATCGACTACGCCCGCGCGCATCTGACCGAGCCGCTGGGCCTGCGCGTGCAACGCGCCGACCGCGTCGGCCAGCGGATCCTGGTCGACGGCAACAGCGCCGCGGCACTGGGCTGCGTGTACGGCGGCGCAACGGTGGCAGCGTGGTATCCGATCACGCCGTCGTCGTCGGTGGCCGAAGCGTTCCAGCGCTACTGCGCCCAGTTCCGGGTTGACCCGGCCACCGGCCAGCACAACTACGCCATCGTGCAGGCCGAGGACGAGATCGCCTCGATCGGCATGGTCGTCGGCGCCGGCTGGAACGGCGCGAGGGCGTTCACCGCCACCTCCGGTCCCGGCGTGTCGCTGATGACCGAGTTCATCGGGCTGGCGTACTTCGCCGAGATCCCGGTCACCATCATCAACGTGCAGCGCGGCGGACCGTCGACCGGCATGCCCACGCGCACCCAGCAGGCCGACATCCTGTCGTGCGCCTACGCCTCGCACGGCGACACCAAGCACGTGCTGCTGTTTCCCGAAGACCCGCACGAATGCTTCGAGCATGCGGCCACCGCACTGGACCTGGCCGACCGGCTGCAGACGCCGGTGTTCGTGATGACCGACCTCGACATCGGCATGAACCAGCGTCTGTGCCAGCCGTTCGCGTGGGACCCGGCGCGCGAGTACGACCGCGGCAAGGTGATGACCGCTGCCCAGCTGGAAGCGGGCGCGGACTTCGGCCGCTACAAGGACGTCGACGGCGACGGCATTGCCTGGCGCACCCTGCCCGGCACCCACCCGTCGCTGGGCAGCTACTTCACCCGCGGTACCACCCGCGACGAATACGCGCGGTATTCCGAACGCGGCCCCGACTACGTCGCCAACGTGCAGCGGCTGCTGAAGAAATTCGCCACCGCCGCCGAGCTGGTGCCGCCGCCGGTACTGCGTCCGGCGGCGCAGCAGACCCCGCGAGGGGTAATCTACTTCGGCTCCACCAGTCCGGCCATGCACGAGGCGCTCGACGTGCTGGGCGAGGCTGGCATCCATCTCGATGCGCTGCGCCTGCGCGCATTCCCGTTCTCGTCGGCGGTGGCCGACTTCCTGGCCGAACACGAGCAGGTGTTCGTGGTCGAGCAGAACCGGGATGCGCAGATGCACAGCCTGCTGGTGAACGAACTCGCGCTGGACCCGGCGCGGCTGGTGCGTGTGCTGCACTACGACGGCACGCCGATCACCGCCCGCTTCATCACCGACGCGATCACCGGCCAGTTGCAGCTCGGCACCGCCCCGCCCCCGCCGCGGGCGAAGGATCACCACCACGGGGAGTGCACCGCATGACCTGGCTCACCAAACCCTGCCTGCACCACCCCTCGCTGGCCACCAACAAGGTCGGCTACACCCGGCGTGACTACGAAGGGAAAGTCTCCACCCTGTGCGCCGGCTGCGGCCACGACTCGATTTCCGCCGCCATCGTGCAGGC
>JAPHUU010000178.1 GCA_026193555.1 Rhodanobacter sp. | reverse complement strand
TCCTGGTCAATGACGTGTTTGAGCAGGCACTGGCCGACCTGCTGGCGATCGTGCGGGCGGTGCGCCAGCGCAGTGCCCTGCAATGGAGGCGGTACGAGGCGCTGATCGCTGAACTGCTGGCCGCCGATGCGGTCGAATGAGCCTGTGCCGCGCCGGATCACATGGCGCTGGCCGCCGTCTTCGGCTACCTTTCCCGCTTTACCACGGTGCCTTCGTCCATGACCGAATCCGTTCGTGCCACGCTCGATGACGACGTCCTCGTGCGGATCCGCGGCCTGACCACGGTCCTCGGCGGCAAGACCATTTTCGACCAGCTGGACATGGACATCCCGCGCGGCAAGATCACCGCGATCATGGGCCCCAGCGGCACCGGCAAGACGACCCTGCTGAAACACATCACCGGGCAGATGCGGGCCGATGCGGGCGAGATCCGCGTCGACGGCAGGAACGTGGCCGAGCTGTCGCGGGAGCAGTTGTACAAGTTGCGCGAAGGCATCGGCTACCTGTTCCAGAACTCGGCCTTGTTGACCGATTTCGACGTGTTCGAGAACGTGGCGTTTCCGCTGCGCCAGCACACCCAGTTGCCCGAGGAGCTGATTCGCAACCTGGTGCTGCTGAAGCTGCAGGCGGTGGGTTTGCGCGGCGCCGCACCGCTGATGCCCAGCGAACTGTCCGGTGGCATGGCACGACGCGTGGCGCTGGCAAGGGCCATCGTGTTCGATCCGATGCTGATCCTGTACGACGAGCCCTTCGTCGGACTCGATCCGGTGGCCTTGAACCAGGTTCTGAGATTGATCAGCACGTTGAACCAGACCCTCGGCATCACCAGCGTGCTGGTGGCGCACGAGTTGGCTGCCGTGCGCCAGATCGCTCAGCATGTGTTCCTGATCGCCAACGGCAAGGTGGTGGCGCAGGGCGATCCGAAAACCATTGCCGACGATGGTTCGCCATGGACCCGGCAATTCTTTGGTGGCGAGGCCGATGGCCCGGTTCCGTTCCAGTATCCGGCGGGCGACTATGCCCAGGCGCTGGGCTTCGCCGGAGTAGTGAAATGAACGCGCGCGGCAGGCAGGAAGGCAACGCGGTGACCCAGGCGCTGGCGCAGATCGGTCTGTGCGGCTTGTTTCTGCTGACCCTGCTGGCGGCGGTCCCGCGCAGCTTCCGCTATGTCCGGGAAACCATCCGGCAACTGTGGTTTGTCGGCGCGATGAGCCTGACCATCATCATGGTCTGCGGCCTGTTCGTCGGCATGGTGCTGATGCTGCAGCTGTATCACGTGCTGTCGATCTTCGGCGGCACGTCGGCCAGCGGCATGGTGGTTGCGCTGTCGGTCTACCGCGAGTTGGGCCCGGTCATCACGGCACTGCTGTTCGCCGGCCGTGCCGGCACCTCGATCACCGCCGAAATCGGCCTGATGCGCGCCACCGACCAGATCGACGCGATGGAGCTGATGGCGGTCGACCCGATTGCCTACGTGGCCACGCCGCGCTTCCTGGCCGGAGTGATCGCGATGCCGCTGCTGGCCTGCGTGTTCTGTGCGATGGCGATTTTCGGCGGTCACCTGGTGGGCGTGAGCTGGCTGGGTATCGACAACGGCACGTTCTGGTCGAACATGACTGCGGAGGTCGACGTGCACACGGACATCGTCAACGGCGTGCTGTTCAAGAGCTTGGCATTCGGTGCCGTGGTGTCGCTGATCGCCGTGTTCCAGGGCTTCACCACGCCGCCGACCAGCGAGGGCGTGGCCTACGCCACGACCCGCACGGTGGTGGCTTCGTCGATCGCCATCCTGGCGCTCGATTTTGTGCTTACCGCCTTCCTGATGTGACTTGCGCCATGCCCATTACCGATATTTCCCAACGTTCATTGAGGATCGTGCCGTGAGCCAGAAGAGAAGTTCCTACGCCGTCGGCACCGGTCTGTTCATCGTGTTCGGATTCACCGCGCTGGCGTATCTGGCGACGCAGACGACCTCGGTGGCGAACGTGCATATGGGCGCCAGCTACACCATCGAGGCCAACTTCGCCAACGTGGGTCAGCTGAAGGAGCGCGCGCCGGTGAAGGTCGCAGGGGTGAGGGTGGGCCAGGTGCAGTCGATCACCCTCGCGCCGGGCAAGGAGATCGCCGAGGTCAAGCTGGCGATCGACAAGCGCTACGAGACCATCCCGGTTGATTCGGTGGCATCCATCTTCACCAGCGGCCTGCTCGGTGACCAGTATGTCGGTATCCAGTACGGCAATTCGAAGAAGGATGTGGCCGACGGCGGCACGCTGGCGCTGACCAAGCCGGCGCAGCAGCTGGAGGAGATGCTCGGCAAGTTCTTCGGCGCCGGCGGTGTGGCCGACAATCTGGGCGGTACCTACAGCGTGACGGCAAACTTCACCAACGTCGGTTCGCTCTCGGTCGGTGCGCCCGTGAAGATGGCTGGCGTGGCGATCGGCAGCGTGCAGTCCGTGCAGGCCGATCCGGTCAAGCTGGACGCCAGGGTCACGCTGGCGATCGACAAACGTTTCAATCAGATTCCCGATGACTCGGCCGCAGCCGTGTTCACCAGCGGTTTGATCGGCACCCAGTATGTTGCGATCCAGCCCGGTGGTTCACTTGATGCGCTCAAGGACGGTGACGAGATGATCCTCACCCAGTCCGCGATGCAGCTGGAAGACCTGATCGGCAAATTCCTGGTCAATGGTTCGCCCGGCGACAAGACCAATGCCGGCACCGGCAAATCATCCGATACCCCGGCTGGCAAGCATTGAGCCGCCTCATCTGAAGGAGTTTTTCATGTTGCGCAGACTGGCTCTGGCCACCGTTATCGCGTTCAGTACCCTCGTTGCCGCTCCGGTGTCTGCCCAGGCAGCGCCACCGGCGGAAGTTCCTGCGGTTCAGCAGACGCCCGCGCAGATCGTGCAGTCCATTGCCGATCAACTGGGCACGGCCATCGAAGGCAACCAGAATGAGCTGAAGCACGATCATGAGAAGCTGATCGGCATCATAGACAAGGTATTCCTGCCGCACTTCGCGATCGACTATGCGTCGATCCTGGTGCTTGGCCGGCATGCCCGGGAGGCGACGCCTGCCCAGCGCGAGCGATTCGCCAAGGCCTTCTACGACTCGATTACCCATCGTTATGCCGAGGGTCTGCTCAACTACACCCGCGGTCGCGTCAAGGTGCTGCCATTCAATGGCGACCTCAACGACAAGCGCACGATCGTGCGTACCCAGGTGGTTCTGGATGACGGCAAGCTGGTATCGATCGACTATGCATTCCGCAAGAGTCCGACGGGTGACTGGAAGGCTTATGACGTGATCATCGAGGGCATTTCCTATGTCACCAATTACCGCAACCAGGTTGATGCCGAGATTCGCAAGATCGGTATCGACCAGTTCATCCTCAATCTCGAGACCCAGGGCGAGAAGGCCTTGAGCGCGATGGAGCAGGAAAACAAGGGCGCCAAGTGACAAGCATCTCCAAACCGGAGTTTCAGCTGGACACGAGCAGCGCCGACGCGCTCGCGGTGAGTGGCGTGCTCAGCTTCGATACGGCGGCCGCGGCCCTGCTGGCGATCAGGGCCGCGCTGGCCACGGGCAGGCGGGCGCGACTGGATTTGTCCCGCGTGCGGCAGAGCGACAGCGCGGGACTCGCCTGCGTGCTTGCCAGTGTGGCCGAAGCCAGCCGCCGGGGGCAGCCGCTGCAGGTTGCCCACATGCCGGCGGGCATGCTGGCTCTGGCACGAGTCTGCGGGGTCGATGAACTGATGCCTTGATCCGTTGCTTCGGGGGAGCGTCAGTCACGGTGGAAAAGAAAAAGGGCCATTCGGCCCTTTTTCTTTTCCACCGTTCTGCCAGCGCTGTTACTGGTGCATGACGGCAGCCTGATGGGGATGCTTGCCTTCCCACTGGTGCTGTTGTTCAAGCAGTTGATCCGGATCGAAGCCCTGGTTGTCCAGGCCCTGCATCCGCTCGATCACCTCTGCCGGCGGGTTGCCGTCGTAGATCTTGTATAGCCGCTGTTGGCGATAGGCGTCGCGAATGAAGATGTAAGGATCGTAGGCGGACTGCAGGAAGCTTTCCGCGTCGATTCCGCGGGACCGCAGGGTGATCAGGTAGAGGGCCTGTGGCAGGTACTGCAGGCCGTTGTCGTGGTGGTTGTTGGCGTACAGGCTCAACGGGTCGAAGAAGTAACTGTCGACCGGCAACTTCCAGACGTCACGCACCGTGCTTGGTCCCACGAAAGGCACCATCAGATAGTCGCCTTCCGGGAGACCCCAACGCGCGAGGGTGATGCCGAAGTCGTTGTCTTCCAGTGGCATGCCGAGCTGACTGGCAGGGTCGAAGAAGCCACCAATGCCCAAGGTCAGGTTGACCAGGAACCGGCCGCTGCTTTGCACCGCCTGCTTCGGGCGCGCCTGCAGCAGATCGTTGGCCACGGTGATCGGCATGCGGATATTGGTGAAGAAATCACTGAACGAACGACGCAGCGGTGGGTTGGTCACCTTGCGATAGCCAACAGCCACGGGACGGATCACCGCTTTGTCGAGCGTGTCGTTGAATGCATAGACCTTGCGATTGAAGTGCTCCAGCGGGTCGTCGGTTCGCGGTTTGGCGATGGCGCAACCGGCCAGCAGCGTGACTGCGAGAAAAAGCAGACAGCGGCTCGGAGGAAGTGAGCGGAGCAGAGAGGGCATGTGCGCAGGGGGTTCACGGCTGGATGATGGTGCAAAAGTGTACCGGTTGGTTTTATATCGTGCACGACTTTCAATCTGCTTTCACCGGCCGTGCCGCGATTCTTGATCGGGTCCTTCCGCCCGGCGGCATCCCGGATTGCCAGCGCCGCACCCGCTGGCTACACTGCCGGGTCATATAAGTCATTTTTTTCTCTAAGGATTTCGCATGGCACGCATTACCGTGGAAGACTGCCTTGAGGTAGTCGACAATCGATTCGAGCTGGTATTGATGGCGACCAAGCGCGCACGCCAGCTTGAGCGGGGCGCCGAGCCGGCGGTCAACCCGGATCATGACAAGCCGACTGTTCTGGCGCTGCGCGAGATCGCTGATCGGCGCATCGACCAGGCCACGATTGACCAGATCGACAAGGCCGAGCGCGAGCGCGCCGAGCGCGAGGCGCTGGAATGGGCTGCGGCTGAAGTTGATGACGACCTTTCCAAGGGCGGCGACGACTGATGGACGTCGGTCGCTGTCGAACGCGTGTCCGTCGAACCGGTATGCCCGGTAGCGGCGATCGCGCGCTTGCAGTTGCCGGTGGCGATTCTCGGCGCGAGGCAGGCGCCTGAGCGGGCGCCAACATCGATAACCGTGGCTGGATCCCGAGCTTCCGACAAGATGTCCGCCCTACCGCCCTATGTGCTGGCGCTGAAGGAGCGCGTTGCCTACCTGCCAGACGAGCAGGTCGAGCGCGTGCTGCACGCATTCGAGGTGGGCGCGCATGCCCATGCAGGGCAGGAACGCCGGAGCGGCGAGCCGTACATCACCCATCCAGTGGCGGTTGCCGGCATCCTGGCCGAACTCGGGCTGGATGCCGAAACGATCATCGCGGCGATCCTGCACGACACGCTGGAAGACACCCGACTCAGCCGTGACGCTCTTGCCGCCGAATTCGGTGAAGTCGTGGCCGATCTGGTCGACGGCGTTACCAAGCTCGACAAGATGCACTTCGGCAGCCGTCAGGAAGCGGATGCCGAGAGCTTTCGCAAGATGCTGCTGGCGATGGCCCGCGACCTGCGGGTGATCCTGATCAAGCTTGCCGATCGCCTGCACAACATGCGCACGCTCGGCGCAAAGGATGCCGAATCCCGGCGCCGCATCGCCCTTGAAACGCTGGAGATCTTCGCGCCGATCGCACAGCGTCTGGGCATGAACAAGTTCAAGGCGGAGCTGCAGGATCTCGGCTTCCGCGCCTTGTATCCCGACCGCTACCGGGTGATCAGCGAGCGCATCCGCGCGGCGATCGGCAACCGCCGTGAAGCGATCGGAAAGATCGAGGCGGCATTGTCGGCAAGGTTGGCCGCCGACCATCTGCAATGCCGCGTGGTGGGGCGCATCAAGTCGCCGTGGAGCATCTATTCGAAGATGCGGGGCGATCACAAGAGCTTCGCCCAGATGATGGACGTGTATGGCTTCCGCGTGGTCGTCGACACGGCGATGAACTGCTACATGGCGCTCGGCGCGGTGCACACCTTGTACAAACCGGTCGATCGGCGTTTCAAGGATTTCATCGCCATCCCCAAGGCCAACGGTTACCAGTCACTGCATACCGTATTGCTGGGGCCGTTCGGCGCGCCGATCGAAGTGCAGATTCGAACCGCCGAGATGGATTCGGTGGCCGAGCGCGGTGTGGCGGCACACTGGGCCTACAAGACCGACAGCGGTCCGGCCAACAGCGCGCAGGTGCGCGCGCGCGAATGGCTGTCGTCACTGGCCGACAGCCAGAGCAGTACGGCATCACCGGCCGAGTTCATCGAGAACGTCAAGATCGACCTGTTCCCGGATGAGGTGTACCTGTTCACGCCCCGTGGCGACATTCTCGCGTTGCCGCGCAATGCCACGGCGCTGGATTTCGCCTATGCCGTACATACCGATGTCGGTCACCACGCGGTCGCCGCGCGGGTCGACAAGAAGCTGCTGCCGCTGCGTGCGCGACTGGAGTCGGGCCAGTCGGTCGAGATCATCACGGCGCCCTCGGCGGTACCAAACCCCGCATGGCTCGATTCGGTGGTCACCGGCAAGGCGCGCACGGCCATCCGCCAGCATCTGAAGCATCTGCAGCACGAGGACGCCGTCGATTTCGGTCATCGCATGCTCGACCGTGCGCTCGATGCGCTGGGCAGCAGCCTGGACGGCATCCCGTCGGCGGTCCTGGATCGCTTTCTCGAGGCGTCCAGGTTCCGGCGGCTGGAAGAGCTGCTGTCCGACATCGGGTTGGGCAATCGCATGCCGGACATGGTCGCCAGCCAGCTGCTGGCGTCGCGCGGCGATGTCGCCGGCGGCACGCCGCAGCCGTCGACGCATGCGCGCGAGAATATTCATATCACCGGTGCCGAGCGCGGTGTGTTGAGTTTCGCCAATTGCTGTCATCCCCTGCCAGGCGACGATATCGTCGGCTACCTGTCGTCGGGCAAGGGCATCGTGGTGCATCGCGAGGAATGCCCCAACGTGATCGAGCTGCGCAAGTCGCCGGAGCGCTGCGTCGCGATCGAGTGGGATCGTGATGTGCAGGGAGACTATCGCGCCCAGTTGCGTGTCGAGGCGGCCAACCGCCCCGGTGCGTTGGCGACGGTCGCGGCCGCGATCGCTGCGGCAGACTCGAACATCGAGAATGTCGAGTATGTCGAGCGCGATGCCACGGCCGCCACCTTGCTGTTCTCGCTGGAGGTGAAGAGCCGCAAGCACCTCGCCGATGTGATCCGCCGGATCCGTCGTACGGGTGTCGTCAGCGGGGCTTATCGCTATCCGCTGTAAGCAGATGGGGTGAGCCGCAGCCGCGAGCGGTGGTGAGTGGCGAGGGTGCGGGTCTGCGGGCTAGGGCTGACGCCGTCACTACTCGTCCCTTGCGCCTCGCTTTACACTCGCCCTTTCGATCACGCGAGGTTCGCCATGTCCCGCAGCATCATCGCCACCGCACAGGCCCCATCCGCCATCGGTCCGTATTCCCAGGCGGTTCGCCACGGCAGCACAGTGTATTTCTCCGGCCAGATTCCGCTGGATCCGATGACCGGGGTGCTGATCGATGGCGACATCACGGCGCAGACGCGGCGGGTGTTCGACAATCTCGACGCGGTGGCCAGGGCGGCCGGCGGCACGCTGGCGCAGATCGTGCGCGTCGGTATCTACGTGACGGACCTGGTGAATTTCGCCGCGGTCAACGCGGTGATGGCCGAGTATTTCCAGCAACCCTACCCGGCGCGTTCCACCATCGAGGTCTCCGGGCTGCCGAAGGCGGCGCAGGTTGAAGTCGACGCGGTGATGGTGCTGGACTGACCCGGCTGGCGGCTTCGCCTACGCGCCGTGTCGGGCTGCGTGAACCGATGTTTGCTGCTTCGGCCAGCCACGAACTTTCCTCGCTCAGTTAGGCTTGGCTGGATGGCTATCCGTTCCGCTCCCAAGACGATCGCACCTGACTCGGATGCCGGTCTCGCGCCGGTCGCTGCGCTGGCTGGCGTGAGTCCGTCATTGCTCGCGGCGCTGGCCAGACTCGGACTGGAGCGCGTGCAGGATCTGTGGTTTCACTTGCCGCTGCGCTATGAGGACAGGACTCACGTCACAGCGATCGCTGACTTGCGCGTGGGCGAACGGGCGCAGGTCGAGGGCGTGATCGAGGCCATTGAGCGTGGCTTTCGCTATCGCCCGCAGCTGAAGGTGGCGATCGGCGATGCCAGCCGGCAGACCTTGATGCTGCGGTTCTTCCATTTCAACCGGGCGCAGGCGGAGCAACTGCAGCCGGGGACGCGCGTGCTGTGCTACGGCGAAGTGCGGCATGGTGCGCAGGGCCTGGAGATGGTGCATCCGCAATACCAGCGGCTGAGCGGTGATGACGCCACCGCCGTCGAGGAGCTGCTCAGCCCGATCTATCCGACCACGGAGGGACTTGGCCAGAAGCGGTTGGCGGGAGTGATCGGCAAGGCGTTGGCACTGTTGCCGCCGGCCCCGCAACTGGAGCTGATTCCGTCGGATCTGTGCAACGAGCACGGCTTGGGATCGCTGCGTGATGCCCTGCTGTACGTTCATCGGCCACCGCCCGATGCCCATCTCGGACAGCTCACCCTGGGCCAGCATCCGGCGCAGCAGCGTCTGGCTTTCGAGGAGTTGCTGGCGCAGCACCTGAGCCTGAAACGCTTGCGCGCAGCCGTCCGTCGGCGGCAAGCGGCGGTGCTGGGTGGCAGTGGCAGCTTGCGCGAGCGGTTGCTCGACGGCCTGCCGTTCCAGCTGACCTCGGCACAGCAGCGGGTCGGTGCGGAAGTTGCACGGGATCTGGCCCAGCCGCAGCCGATGTTGCGCTTGGTGCAGGGGGATGTCGGTTCGGGCAAGACGGTGGTCGCGGCGCTGGCGGCACTGGCAGCGGTCGAGTCGGGCTATCAGGTCGCCCTGATGGCGCCGACCGAGCTGCTCGCCGAACAGCACCTCCACAACTTCCGGCATTGGTTGCAGCCGCTCGGCGTCGAGGTCGAATGGCTGGCGGGAAAAGTGACCGGCAAGGCGCGCAAGTCGGCGCTGGCGCGAGTCGCCGCTGGTGCCCCGGTGGTGATCGGCACGCACGCCCTGATGCAGGAGGGCGTGCTGTTCGCACGGCTCGGCCTGGTGATTGTCGACGAGCAGCACCGCTTCGGCGTGCAACAGCGCTTGGCCTTGCGCGACAAGGGGCTGGCCGGGGAGCAGGTGCCGCATCAGTTGGTGCTGACCGCCACGCCGATCCCGCGCACGCTGGCGATGAGTGCCTACGCCGACCTCGATGTTTCCTCCATCGACGAACTGCCGCCCGGTCGCACGCCGGTGCAGACTATCGCGATATCCAACGCCCGCCGTGCCGAGGTGATGAATCGCATCCATGCCGCCTGCGGCGATGGGCGACAGGTCTATTGGGTCTGCACCCTGATCGAAGAGTCCGAGCAACTGCGCGCGCAGGCGGCAGAGGTGGCGCATGCGGAGTTGTCCGCGGTGATGACGGGATTCAGGGTCGGCCTGATCCACGGGCGGATGAAGCCGAAGGAAAAGCAGGCGGTGATGGATGCGTTCAAGGTCGGCGAACTGTCCGTGCTGGTGGCGACCACGGTGATCGAGGTGGGTGTGGACGTGCCCAACGCCAGCCTGATGGTGATCGAGAACAGTGAGCGACTGGGGCTGGCCCAGCTGCATCAGCTGCGCGGCCGTGTCGGTCGCGGCGCGACGGCTTCCAGTTGCGTGCTGCTGTATCAGCCGCCGATCGGCCAGCTGGCGCGCGAACGGCTGCAGGTGATGCGTGAGACCAGTGATGGCTTTCGCATCGCCGAGAAGGATCTGCAATTGCGCGGTCCGGGCGAGGTGCTGGGAACGCGGCAGACCGGCCAGCTCAGTTTCCGCATTGCCGATCTGGCACGGGACGCCCATTTGCTGCCAGCGGTGCAGCAGGTCGGTGCGCATCTGCTGGCCGAGCATCCGCGGCAGGCGGAGCGGTTGATCGAACGCTGGATAGGCGGCGCGGCGCGCTACATGCATGCATGAAGACAGGCTTTTCCGGCGGCGCCGCAGACTCTAAGCTGGCCGTCCGCCGAACAGACGAGCCGCCGATGACCCGACCGCAACTGCTGATTGATACCGACCCCGGGGTAGATGATGCGCTGGCGATCCTGATGGCGCACGCGCATGCCGATATCGTCGGACTGAGCGTCGCCGCCGGCAATGTCGGGCTGCACCATACCGTGCGCAATGCGCGCACCCTGGTCGATCTGCTGGGGGCTGGCATCGCAGTGTTTGCCGGCTGTACCACACCCCTGGTGCGTGCCGCGGACGAGGACGCCGCCTTCGTGCATGGCCGGGACGGCTTTGGCGATATCGGCTTTCCCGAACCCAAGGCAGGCGTAGCGGATGAGTCCGCGGCGCTGGCCCTGTTACGCCTGACCCGTGAGCGTCCGGGTGAGCTGACCCTGGTGGCGCTGGCGCCGCTGACCAATCTGGCCCTCGCCTTGCGGCTCGATCCCGGCCTGCCGGCGCGGGTGGCGCGGCTGGTGGTGATGGGGGGCGCGGTTACCGGTCACGGCAACACCGGAAAGGTGCCGGCTGAATTCAATGTCGGCTTCGACCCGGAGGCGGCGCATGTGGTGTTCGAGTCGTTTCCGCAGTTCGAGCTGGTTGACTGGGAGGCCAGCCTGCGCCACGCCTTTGATGAGACGCAATTCGATGAGTGGTTGCGGGCTGGCGATCAGCGAGCTGACTTCTATGGCCGGATCGCGAGCACCGCGCGTTCGTACAATCTCCAGCATGCCCGTCGTGGGGTGATTGCGGCCGATGCGCTGGCGATGGCGGTGGCCATCGATCCGTCCATCGTCACCCACAGCCAGACATGCGCCGTCATGATCGAGCTGGATGGCCGCCTGACGCGTGGTGCCACGGTGGTCGACTGGACCGGGCGTCTGAGGCGGCCGGCCCAGGCGAAGATCGTGCTGGAGGTCGATCAGGCACGCTTCAACGTGATGGTGCAGCGCGCCCTGGGGATGAGCGGCTAGCAACCTCGGTGGTACATGTCATCGGGGCTCTGGGCGGTGCCGAACCAGTGCTCGCTGTCCGAACTTGCGGTATGGGTTGATTGGTCGTTACAATGCCGCTCTTATCACCGCCGCTTTAGAGCCTGTCATGAAGCCCGATATCCATCCGAACTACACACCGGTGGTGTTCCAGGACCTGTCGTCCGACTTTTCGTTCCTGACCAAGTCGACCATGTCCAGCAAGGAAACCATCAAGTGGGAAGACGGCAACGAGTACCCGCTGATCAAAGTGGATATTTCCAGCCATTCACACCCGTTTTACACCGGCAAGCAGAAGTCGCTGGACATTGGTGGCCGCGTCGACAAGTTCCGTCGCCGTTACGCGGGTTCCGCCAAGGAATAAGCGGCTGCGCCATTATCGCTGCGCGATGATGGGCCCGATCCAATTCCAGACACGGGGCAAGCGCAAGCTTGCTCCGTGTTTTTTCGTGCGCGTGGTCCGGTTATTCGTCGTCGAATGTTCGGCGAACCCTGTGCGATAATTGATCGAATAATGCTGCATACAAGGCATTCCGCGATCCCCGGCGAACGTCGTCAAGTACTCCCCGACGGCGCCGCTACAGCGGTTGCCCGGCAGTGACCCACATGAAGGAGGTTTCCGTGTCCGAACCCAACACCGTCAAGCTACTCGATGAGTCGAGCAACCGCAGCAGCGAGCTGCCATTGATCAGCGGCACGCTCGGCCCCGCATGCGTAGACATCGGGGCGTTGTACAAGGACACCGGCCATTTCACCTACGATCCGGGCTACGGAAGCACGGCGAGCACCAAGAGTGCGATCACCTACATCGATGGTGATGAAGGCGTGCTGCTGTATCGGGGCTATCCCATCGAGCAACTGGCGGAGAAGTCCAGTTTCCTTGAAGTGGCGTATCTGCTGCTCAATGGCGAGCTTCCTGACCAGGCCCAGTTCACGGGCTTCGAAGACCAGATCACGCATCACACGATGATGCATGAAGCGCAGCGAAAATTCTTCCAGGGCTTCCATTACGACGCCCATCCCATGGCCATGCTGGCCGCCTCGGTCGCTTCGCTGTCGGCGTTCTATCATGACGATCTGAATGTCGATGATCCGACCGATCGCAAGATGGCGGCGATCCGCCTGATCGCCAAGATGCCGACGATTGCCGCCGCTTGCTACCGCTATTCGATCGGCTGGCCGCTCCGCTATCCGCGCAACAACCTCGAATATGTCGATCGTTTCCTGCACATGATGTTCGAGGTGCCCAGCGAACCACTGACGCTGAGTCCGGTTGCGACCAAGGCACTGGATCTGCTGTTCATCCTGCATGCCGATCACGAACAGAACGCGTCGACCTCCACCGTCCGCCTGGTCGGCTCCACCGGCGCCAATCCCTATGCGTCGATTGCCGCCGGCATCACCGCGCTGTGGGGTCCTGCGCATGGTGGAGCGAACGAGGCGGTACTCAAACAGCTGGAGGAGATCGGCACACCGGGAAATGTCGAGTCGGCGATCCTTCGTGCGAAGGACAAGAACGACAGCTTCCGCCTGATGGGCTTCGGTCATCGGGTGTACAAGAATTTTGATCCACGCGCCAAGATCATCCGCAAGATGTGCCACAAGGTGCTGGCGGAGCTTGGCGTCAACGATCCGCTGCTCGAAGTGGCCATGAAGCTGGAGGAAGCGGCGCTGAAGGATGACTATTTCGTCGAACGCAAACTGTACCCGAACGTCGACTTCTATTCCGGCATCATCTACAAGGCGCTCGGTATTCCCACCGAGATGTTCACCGTGATGTTCGCGATCGCGCGCACCACCGGCTGG
>JAPHUU010000442.1 GCA_026193555.1 Rhodanobacter sp. | reverse complement strand
GCTGATGGAGCGCGGTCGTGAACCCGCGTCTGGCCCGCGCGATGATCAACGGCCTGCTGCTGGGCGCCACCGCGATCGCCCTGTTTCCGTTGCTGTGGATGCTGTCGGTATCGTTCATGCCGGCTGGCGCGGCCAGCGCCTTGCCGCCGCCGCTGCTGCCGGCGCACGCCACGCTGGACAACTACCGCACGCTGTTCCTGCATGCCGGCATGGGCCGCTACCTGATGAACAGCCTGGCGGTGTCGTCGGCGATCACCCTGCTGTCGCTGATATTCAACCTGATGGCGGGCTACGCCTTCGCCAAGCTGCGCTTCGCCGGCCGCGAGCAGCTGTTCCAGCTGTTGCTGGGTGCGCTGGTGATTCCCGCCCAGGTAGCGATGCTGCCGTTGTTCCTGCTGCTCAAATATATCGGTCTGGTCAACAGCTATGCCGGCGTGGTGATGCCGGCGATGGCGACCGTATTCGGCATCTTCCTGGTGCGCCAGTACGCGCGCGGGATACCCGACGAGCTGCTGGAGGCGGCGCGCATCGACGGCGCGAGTGAGCTGCGCATCTTCGGCCAGATCGTGCTGCCGCTGCTGAAGCCGATCATCGTGACGCTGGCGATCTTCACCTTTCTCGGCGCCTGGAACGACTTCATGTGGCCGCTGATCGTGCTGACCGGGCAGGAGCACTACACCCTGCCGCTGGGGCTGGCTTCACTGGCACGCGAACATGCGCAGGACACCGAGCTGATGATGGCCGGCTCGGTCATCACCGTGTTGCCGGTGCTGGTGCTGTTCCTCGCCATGCAGCGCTACTACCTGGAAGGTCTGCTGCTGGGCAGCGTGAAAGGCTGACCTCAACGTGTCAGGTGAGACACATCAGGCTGGTATTGCCACCTGCCGCAGTGGTGTTGACGCTGAGCGCCCGTTCGCACACCAGCCGTTCCAGCGGCACGTCCGGATCACCATGATCCACGCCGGTGATGCCGACGATCGGCCCCGGGCGTTCGGCAATGCGCAGGCAGGTGGCCTGCAGGCTGTCGCGATCACCGTGATGCAGCACGGCATCGAAGCTGACCGACGGGTCGCGCCAGTCCTCGACCAGTGCCACGCGTTCGCGCACCGTTGGCGGCAACCGCTGGTGCAGTGACGCACACTCGGCCGGCCACAGCGCCCGGCTCCCCACTGCGCAGATCGCGGACAGCTGGATCAGCAGATCGTCCTGGTCGGCCGCCAGGCACAGCACTCGTTCCCGCGGCAGCGTGCTGTAGAGATTGCGCTCTCCGGTCGGGCCCCGCAGCGGGCCGGACAAGCCACTCGGCGACTGCGCGCGGAAGCGGTCGCAATTCGCTTCCAGCGTGGCATGGCCTTCGGCGATCGCCCATTGCTTGAGCGCGTCCAGCACGTCGGTGGCCGGCGACGGGACGACATCCGTTTCGGCCAGCACCGCGCTGCGCGGCGCATGATCGGGGCAGCGTGCCAGCAGGCGATAGAGATAGAGCGGCCCGCCGGCCTTGGGTCCGGTGCCGGACAGGCCTTCACCGCCGAACGGTTGCACGCCGACCACCGCACCGACCATGTTGCGGTTGACGTAGGTATTGCCGACCTTCGAGCGGCTCATCACCTGCGTGATGGTTTCCTCGATCCGCGTGTGCAGACCCAGGGTGAGTCCATAGCCCAGCGTGTTGATGCGGTCGAGCAGGGCGTTCAGATCCTGCCGCCGGTAGCGCACGATGTGCAGTACCGGGCCGAATATCTCGCGCTGCAATTCGTCGATGCTGTCCAGCTCGATCAGGGTCGGCAGGACGAAGGTGCCGTGCTCCAGCGCATCGGCGGAATCCTGGCGCGCCTGCTGATGGATGCGGCGGCCCCTGGCACGCATGCTTTCGATGTGCTGCTCGATGGCGATCTTCGCCTCGGCATCGATCACTGGCCCCACATCCACCGCCAGTTGCCGCGGGTTGCCGATGCGACTCTCGCCCATCGCCCCCTTCAGCATCTCGATGATCCGCCCGGCGGCCTCTTCCTGCAGGCACAGCACGCGCAATGCCGAGCAGCGCTGACCGGCACTGTCGAAGGCCGAGGCGATCACGTCGCCCACCACTTGTTCGACCAGCGCCGAGGAGTCGACGATCATCGCGTTCTGACCGCCGGTTTCGGCGATCAGGGTGATTGGCCTGCCGTACGCGTCGAGCCGGCCCGCAATATTGCGCTGAAGCAGCCGTGCCACCTCGGTGGAGCCGGTAAACATCACGCCCATCACGCGCGGATCGCCGACCAGTTGCGCACCGACCGTTTCGCCGCGTCCCGGCAGCAACTGAAGTGCGGCGTGCGGGATACCGGCCTGCCACAGCACATGCACCGCGTACGCGGCGATCAGCGGAGTCTGCTCGGCCGGCTTGGCCAGTACGGTGTTGCCGGCGGCCAGCGCCGCTGCGATCTGTCCGCTGAAGATCGCCAGCGGGAAATTCCAGGGGCTGATGCACACCACCGGACCCAGCGGGCGATGGCTGGCGTTGTCGAATGCGTCACGCACCTGCGCCGCGTAGTAGCGCAGAAAATCCACCGCCTCGCGCACCTCGGCAATTGCGTTGGCGGCCGTCTTGCCCGCCTCGCGCTGCAGCAGGCCGATCAGCAGTGGCGTGTCCTGCTCGAACTGATCGGCCGCACGATCGAGCGCGGCCGCCCGTTCGCGCGGCGCAGTGGATGCCCAGTCGATCGCGTGCGCCTGCGCTGCTGCCAGCGCCGCGCTGACATCGGTGTCGCTGGCCTCCTGCACGTGACCGACCTGATCGCGATGGTCGGCCGGATTGGTTACCACTTGCGCCATGCCGGGTTGGACGTCGCTCGCCAGCATCGGACCCGCCAGCCAGACGCTGTCGCGGCCCTCGCGAATCACCTGGGACAGGCTCGCCAGCTGCTGCTCGTCAGCCAGATCGAGTCCGCGGGAATTTGACCGCCCCTCGCCGTACAACCGGGCGGGCAGGGCAATCGCCGGATGCGGCAGACCCAACGCACCCTCCTGCCGCGCCGTCCGCTCGACCCACTCCACCGGATCCTGCACCAGTTGCTCGATCGACACGGACGGATCGGCGATATGGTTCACGAACGAGGTGTTGGCGCCGTTCTCCAGCAAGCGCCGGACCAGGTAGGCGAGCAGGGTTTCATGCGTGCCCACCGGCGCATAGATACGGCAGGGCCGCTCCAGCTTGCCGTCCACCGCCGATCCCACCACCTGCTCGTAGAGCCCCTCACCCATGCCGTGCAGGCACTGGAATTCGTACTGGCCGCTGACATGCTTGCTGCCGGCCAGATGGTAGATCGCCGCCAGCGTATGCGCGTTGTGGGTGGCGAACTGCGGGTACACCGCCACCGGGTCGGCCAGCAGTTTGCGGGCGCACGCCAGGTACGACACATCGGTGTGCGGCTTGCGCGTGTAGACCGGGTAGCCGGCCAGGCCATCGACCTGGGCCCGCTTGATCTCGCTGTCCCAGTAGGCGCCCTTGACCAGCCGGACCATCAGCCGGCGGTTGCTGCGATGGGCGAGGTCGAGCAGATGGTCGATCACGTAGGGGCAGCGCTTCTGATAGGCCTGGATCACGAAGCCGATGCCGTTCCAGCCGGTCAGGGCAGGCTCGTGGCACAGTCGCTCAAGCAGCTCCAGCGACAGCTCGAGCCGGTCCGCCTCCTCGGCGTCGATGTTCAGTCCGATGTCGTAGTGCTTCGCCAGCGTGCCCAGCCGCAGCAGCACCGGGTACAACTCGGCCATCACCCGCTCGTGCTGGGCCCGGCAGTAGCGGGGATGCAGCGCCGAGAGCTTGACCGAAATGCCCGGACCTTCGTAGATGCCGGCGCCGCTCGCGACCTTGCCGATGGCGTGGATCGCCTGCTCGTAGGAGGCCAGGTAGCGTGCGGCATCCGCCGCCGTCAGCGCCGCCTCGCCCAGCATGTCGTACGAGTAGCGAAAGCCTTGCGCCTCCAGCTTGCGCGCATTGACCAGTGCCTGCGCGATGGTCTGGCCGGTGACGAACTGCTGCCCCATCATGCGCATGGCCATGTCCACCGCCTTGCGGATCATGCCCTCGCTGCAGCGAGCCAGCACCCGGCCCAGCGAGAGCGACAACTCGGCCTCGTTCAGCGGTGCCACCAGCTTGCCGGTCAGCCACAGCCCCCAGGTGGCGGCATTGACGAATACCGACGGGCTATGCCCGCGGTGCGGCTGCCAGTTGCCGCTGCCGATCTTGTCGCGGATCAGGGCGTTGCGGGTGGCGGCATCGGGTATCCGCAACAGCGCCTCGGCCAGACACATCAGCGCCACGCCTTCCTCGCTGGAAAGGGAAAATTCCTGCAGCAAGCCCTGCACGATGCCGGCCAGACCGGGAGCCATGCGCCGGTCGCGCAAGGTCTGCGCCAGCTCCTGCGCCAGGGCCCGGGTGCGTCGAGCCATCGACGGCGCCAGCCGCGCCTGCTCCAGCAGTTGCTGCACCGCCAGCGGCTCGGGCATGCGGCAAGCCGAGGTGATCGCCTCGCGCAGCGGATCGCCGGTCTGCAGGTTGGGGATGAAGCCGTCATCTGCCGGGGCTTCGCGGGAGATCGGTTCACAACGCAGGGCGGGATCGTTCATGGCGAGGCATCGGCGGGAGGGTGACACCGTTGATCGGGCAACGGTCCGGATGGAAACTTCAGGTGCGGCATGGCGGCCGAAGCGGGGCGCGACGGGGATGATTCGCGCGCTAGTGGCGGAGCGACAGATGGATGCCTGCCAGCAGGCAGCGCACCGATCCTCCGGCCATCTCGATGGTGGGCACCGCGAGCGCCACGATCCGTGCCGAGCGCCCGATCACCGCGCGCTGCGCCGCGGTCAGGCTGGCCCCGGCGCGAGCCGACAGCGCGAGGATCGGCCCGTCACGACCGCGCAGTTCCAGTGCGTTGCCGGCAAACTCAGCGATCTGGCGGGTGTCCAGCGCGATCACTTCGCGGCCGGAGTGCTCCAGGCGCGCACGCAATCCAGCCGCTCGGCGAGGTGAGCTGATCAGGTCGAACCCGACCAGGGCGAAGGCGCTGGCCACGCACATCATCACGTTGGTGTGATAGATCGGCTGCCCTGCCGCGTCGGCCGTGTCGAAGGCGAACGGCTCGTAGTTGAAGTGGGCGGCAAACCGGGCCAGCACCTCGGAG
>JAPHUU010000139.1 GCA_026193555.1 Rhodanobacter sp. | reverse complement strand
TGTGCCTGAAGATCATCGGGAACATCCTGAAGGCATTCTTCCTCCACTAACCAACGCGTTGGCGGTAATCGCTGTCCAATCTTGAACGGCTCTTCTTGGAAACGTGTGGGTGATTTGCGCGCGTTGATCACAGCACAGCCCATACGGGACTAGGTTCTGCAGCCTTCAGCGGCGCCCTGAAATCTGACACGCTTTGCGGATGGCTACCTCAGTAGAGAATCCGCGGCGCCTACTGGACGCCTATCAGTTCCCCGGCTTTCGCCCGCAGGCGATGGTCTATCGGCTTGTCAATGTTCCCCGGCGCTTGAATTGCGCTCATGTAGGCAAGGTTACTAGGCGCGCCGCGTCGATGTATTCAGAGTGGAAGTGCAATACCCCCCCTTCGATTAGTACCCTCTGAAGTAGGCGGCACACCCTCACGGACAACGGTTTATACGGAACGCATATCCGGCCGCCGCCGATATCAAACGTTCATCAATGGCTAGCTCTCCCGATAGCGGACAGTCGCCACAGGCGGCAACGGGTCGACAGCCGTCACTCGCTGCCCATCGACCGCCGATCGGGATTCACTCCAATCGTCGCTATTTGCCGCTGCCGGGTTCGGTGTCAGCGCATGGCTCGCCATGCTGGAGCGCCAGCTTCCGCTCGCACGGCAATGGCCTGGTCGCCCATTCCGCTCGTGACGCGCTTGCGCGGTCGGGGTGGGTGCGGAAACCCACCAAATTCACCACCGATGATCGCCAGGGGCATGTCGCATGGGGGCAGACCGGTGAGCCTGATCGTACGGCAACCGGTTCGGCCCGGCGGGTCAGTGCGGCTCGTGGACCTTGCAGGATTCCGGTGGGCGACGCCAGCTCGGGTCGGGTTGCCACGACGCGACCCATTCGCCCAGCGCCTCGGCGGGCATCGGGTGGGCGATGGCGTAACCCTGTGCCAGCTCGCACCCCATCTGTATCAGCAACTCGCCCTGCTGCAGGGTTTCCACGCCTTCGGCCAGGATCTGGCGACGGAAGGCGCTGGCCAGGCGGATCACCGCTTCCAGGATGGCGCGGTCATCCGGACTGTCGAGCATGTCGTGGACGAAACTGCGGTCGATCTTCAGCAGGGTGACCGGCAGGCGCTTGAGGTAGGTCAGCGAGGAGTAGCCGGTACCGAAATCATCCAGTGCGAAGGTCACGCCGAATTCCCGGCAGGCATCGATCACCCGTGATACCCGCAGCAGGTCTTCCAGCGCACTGGTTTCCAGAACCTCCATCTGCAGCTCGCCCGGGCGCACTCCCGGGTGTTGCGCGAGGGTGGCGAAAAGGTGCTCGGTGAACTCGGCCTGCTGCAGCTGCTGGGCATCGACGTTCACGCTCACCGGGAGGTTCAATCCCTCCGCTCGCCACCGGTCCAGCTGGTCGAGCGCGCTGGCAATGACCCAATTGCCAAGCTCGATGCCCAGCGGATGGTCCTGGACCAGCGAGAGGAAGGCGGCTGGTGGCAGCAGCCCACGTTGCGGGTGTTGCCAGCGGATCAGTGCCTCGACCCCGAGGATCTGCCCGGTACGCATGTTGACCTTGGGTTGGTAATGCAACACGAACTCATTGCAGGAAAGTGCCTTGCGGATATGCGCCAGGTTTTCATGCTGGCCACGGATGTTCCGATCGCGTTCGGGGTCGAACGCATGGAAGCGGTTGCGCCCGGTCTGCTTGGCCTCGTACATGGCATGGTCGGCCTGACGGATCAGCTGGTCGGAATCGACCGGGTCCGGCTGCGGGTAGAAGGTCAGGCCGATACTGGCCGAGATGCGGACTGGCCCTTGTTCCAGGGCGACCGAGTCGGTGGCGGTTGCCAACAGACGTTCGATCACCGCGAAGCAGGCGTCGTCGTCCTGAACGTCGGACAGGATCGCCACGAACTCGTCGCCGCCCAGTCGAGCCAGTGTGTCAGGCTCGCGCAGTGCCAGCGTCAGTCGGCGGCTCATGTCGACCAGGAACTGGTCACCCGCATGGTGGCCGTGGCGGTCGTTGATTGCCTTGAAACCGTCCAGATCCAGATAGGCGATGGCCAGACGCTGGCCGTGGCGATCGGCCAGGGTCATCGCCCGCTTCATCCGGTCGCCCAGCAGCACGCGGTTGGGCAGGCCGGTGAGCAGGTCGTAATGCGCGATGTGCTCCAGCTGTTGCTGGTGCCGCTTGAGTTCGGTGATGGCGGTC
>JAPHUU010000062.1 GCA_026193555.1 Rhodanobacter sp. | reverse complement strand
GACGCGATCCGCAAGATGACGCTGGACGACGCGCGCGGCATCCTCACCGGGGGCAACCACGCAGCCACCGATTTCTTCCGCCGCGTGGCCGGTGATGCGCTCACCGCGCGAATCCATCCGATCGTGGCCGATGCCACCAGCCGCGTCGGCGTCACCCGCAAGTACAAGGCATTCACTTCCGGCAGCGAGGGTGGCGCCCTCGGCGGTGCGCTCGGTTCGCTGGGCGGCGGCAAGTCGGGCAACGGCGCCAATCAGCTGGATCTGGACAACTACGTGACGGACAAGACCCTGGATGGCCTGTTTACCGTCATCGGCGAGCAGGAGCAGTCGATCCGTCAGAATCCGGCGGCGCGCACCACCGACCTGTTGAAGAAAGTGTTCGGCGGTTGAGGCGTGCCATGACCGGCCGGCCTTGTGTCGGCCGCTCAATGGCCACACGGTAGGCAACGAACCATGGCGACCCGGAGGTCACGATGATCCGCGAGATTCTGAAGATGGGCGATCCGCGCCTGTTGCGCATCGCACCGCTGGTGCCCGACGCGATGCTCGGCAGCGCCGAGCTCGACGTGCTGATCGCCGACATGTTCGAGACCATGCACGACGCCGGTGGCGTGGGCCTGGCCGCGCCGCAGATCGGTGTCGACCTGCAATTGGTGATCTTTGGTTTCGAGCACTCGGAGCGTTATCCCGACGCGCCGCAAGTACCGCAGACGATCCTGCTCAACCCGGTGATCACCCCCTTGTCGCAGGACCTGGAGGAAGACTGGGAAGGCTGTCTGTCGGTGCCGGGCCTGAGCGGCGCGGTGAGCCGTCACAGCCTGATCCGCTATGAGGGAGTCGACCCGAAGGGCGCGCTGATCGACTGCACCGCCGAAGGCTTCCACGCGCGCGTGGTGCAGCACGAGTGCGATCACCTGATCGGTCGCCTGTATCCCTCGCGGATCACCGACTTCAGCCATTTCGGCTACACCGAGGTGCTGTTTCCGGGTCAGGACATGGGGGCTGACTCTGAGGTTGTTGTCGAGGGGATGGTGGATATCCCTGTCGCCGACACCTCACTTCCGAACCCCTGACACGGCGCTCTGCCGACAGGCGCTCTGCGTGGTTCATGGCGCCTTGCGGTGCAGGATGCGACATCGGCGAGGTGCGATCCAGCCAGCCCTCGTGGTGGCACCGGTCAGGTGACTGACTTCGTGCTTTCCCGGCTGGCCGACTCCGTTCCCATCAAGTGCAGGTACCCGTCGCTCACCAACACGTCCAGGTTCACCTGCAGGATCGCGTCGGCCTCCGAAGATGCGACTTTCTCCGTGCAGCGTGCCCCGATCCACCGGTTGCGGCCTGTCCTCTTGGCCATGTAGAGGCATTGGTCCGCAATGCAGACGGCATCCTCCCAATTGAAGCGTTGAGGAGCCCAGTTGAATACCGGGTAGATCGCAAAGCCGATCGAGCAGGTCCGCCGTATGGTCTGTCCATCGCCCAGATCGAAGACATGCTGCTCCACCATCTCGCGAATGCGCTCGGCCACCACCATGGCGAAATCGCTGTTGGCGAATCGCGCAATGACCAGAAATTCCTCGCCACCCCAGCGCACGGGCGTATCGCTCTCGCGTATCGCGGCATCCAGGATGCCCCGAAATTGAGCGAGAACACGATCTCCGGCGGCGTGTCCGTAACGGTCATTGACCTCCTTGAAATGATCAATGTCGATCATCAGAAACAACAGGTCGATATTTACATTCGTCGAGTCAGCAGCGTCCATCGAAATCGCGGAGTATTTGCGTTGCACTGCGGCCACATCCTGCAGCACGTGGTCGAAGACGTAGCGCCTGTTTTTCAGCCCGGTCAGTGCGTCGGTGATGCTCAGATCCATCAGCGCCGTGTTGACCCTGTGCAACTCTTGATGGGACTCGGACAATTCCTGCGTACGAAGTGCCACGAGCGTGGCCAGCTCCGAATTCCGCTTTGCAAAACGCTTGGAACGCACTCGTCCGCCAAAAAGGACGACTCCCACTGCGAGCCAAAAATAGGCCAGGTAAGCCCACCAGGTGCGATACCAGGGCGGCAAGACCGTGAAATCGTACGTCGCCTCGCCGCTGAGGTTGCCATCGGCGTCGCGTGCCTGTACGCGAAATTGATAATGACCTTCATGAAGGTTTGTGTAGTCCCGGTATGACTCCTCGCTCCATGACGACCACTGCGTATCCAGTCCCTCAAGCAAGACCTGGAATCGGGCGGGCGCGGATGTGCTGAATCCCGGAGACGAATATTCGAAGCG
>JAPHUU010000377.1 GCA_026193555.1 Rhodanobacter sp. | reverse complement strand
TGCCGTTTTCTTCACGGCCGCCTTCTTCACAGCGGGCTTCGTCCCGGCGATCTTCATCACGGCGGACTTGGCGACAGGGCTCTTTGCAGCGGTCTTTCTGGTGGATGCCTGCTT
The DNA here is from genome assembly GCA_026193555.1 of Rhodanobacter sp. Taxonomy (GTDB): domain Bacteria; phylum Pseudomonadota; class Gammaproteobacteria; order Xanthomonadales; family Rhodanobacteraceae; genus Rhodanobacter. Next base: position 11,317 of record JAPHUU010000377.1, on the reverse strand, counting down.
GGCAGCAGGCTTCTTTGCCGCGGACTTCTTCGCGGCCGACTTGTGTGTCATAGCCATGCGTTCGTTCTCCTGCGGTGGGCGGTCTTGCTGTTCCAAGTATGCGCCCCTCACCTTCGCCTCGCATCCATCGAGGCCCGCCCGCTCGCCGACGTGCGTGATCGCGGTGACGGTATCCCCGCTGGCGTCAGCTCATCGGGAACCGGGATGCATCAGGGCATTGAGGAAATACGGCAACACCCGCGGACTCACCAGCAGAGTGAAGGCGACGCCATACGCTGCCCCCCACAGGTGCGCGCTGTGGTTGACGTTGCCCTGCCCGCGTCGATCCATGTAGATCGAGTAACCGGTGTACAGCATCGCGTAGACGATCGCCGGCATCGGCACCACCAGCACGATGATCTGCGACCACGGCGCAAACAGGATGTAGGCGAACAGCACCGCCGAAACTCCGCCGGAAGCGCCAAGGCTGCGGTAATTCGGGTTGTCACGGTTCTTCAGATAAGTCGGAAGGATCGAGACCACCAGGGCGCCGATATAGAACAGCACGAAGCCCAGCGTGCCCAGTCGGGCGGTGAAGAATCCCTCCACCGCCCGGCCAAAGAAGAACAGCGTGAACATGTTGAACAGCAGGTGGCCGAAGTCCGCGTGCACCACGCCGTAGGTCACCAGCCGGTGGTACTCGCGCTGGCGGGTGATCGCCGGTGGCCACAGGATCAGGTCATTCATCAGTCGTGCGTTCTTGAACGCCATGAACGAGACGATGCCGGTGATGGCGATGATGACCAGGGTAATCGGCATGAACAGTCCCGTGACAGGTGAGCGAAGTCTGGCATCTTGGCGTGCCGGCCAGGTCTTGTCGACTTTGTGCTGACGCCGCGCCCGGCAAACGCATATCTCCGCCTCCCGCGCCGATATTCCGAAACGTCACTGCCCGGATCGGCGCCACACGGCTATCATTTGACGCTTTGAGCGGCCACTCGCTGCCCGATGGATATCATGGCCTCGCTCCGCTACCTGCATCTGGACGTCTTTGCCGCCACCCTCGGCGGCGGCAATCATCTCGGCGTAGTGATCGGCGCCGATGACTGGAGCACGGATGACATGCAGCGCTTCGCGCGCTGGACCGCGCTGGTCGAGACCACCTTCCTGCTGCCGCCAACGGACCCGAAGGCCAGCTATCGCGTGCGGATCTTCACTCCGCACAGAGAGATCCCGTTCGCCGGCCACCCCAGCATCGGCAGCGCGCATGCGGCACTGGAGTGTGGCCTGGCTGAAGCCCGCGACGGCCTGCTCTGGCAGCAATGCGATGCCGGGGTGCTGCCGATCCGCATCACCGGGTACGGCGCAACGCGCGAACTGATGCTGAAATCACCCGGCGAACGGGTGCTGGACACGGGCCGCGACGCACATCCGTTGTTGCCGGCCTCGCTGACCGGGATCGAACTCGGCACGCTGCCGCCGGCACTGGTCGACGGTGGTCGACGGTGGTGGCTGGCCGAGGTAGCTGACGAGGCCAGCCTGCGTGCGTGGCAACCCGATCACGCGGCGATCGGCGCCCTGGCACAAGCCAGTGACAGCATGGGGCTGTGCGCATTCGCGCGCGCCCGAAGGGAGTCCCCGGCGGGCGCCGCGCAGGCCGACTACCAGCTGGTGGTGCGCGCCTTCCCGGCCGGCGTCGGCATCATCGAGGATCCCGCCTCCGGCGCCGCCAACGGCCTGCTTGCGGCCTACATCGCCCAGGCCGAACCGTTCGGCTCACTCGCCCGCGGCTACCAGGTCAGTCAGGGCCGCGAAATCGGCCACGACGCACGGCTGGTGGTGCAAATCGACACCGACGCAATCTGGACCGGCGGCCGCAGTCACACGGTGGTCGACGGCACGCTGGACTGGATTCCGCACGCGTGAGCGACACGCCGCAGATCTGGGTCGATGCAGATGCCTGCCCGGTGGTAATCAAGGAGATATTGTTCCGCGCCGCCGAGCGCGCCCGGGTGATGGTGACCCTGGTGGCCAACCAGTACCTGCGCACGCCACCCTCGCGTTTCATCCGTGCGATCCAGGTGCCAGCCGGCTTCGATGTGGCCGACAACGAGATCGTGCAGCGTGTCGCCGCCGGCGATCTGGTGATGACGCAGGACATTCCGCTGGCCGCGCTGGTGATCGCCAAGGGCGCGCTGGCGATCAACCCGCGCGGCCTGATGTACACCCCGGAAACGATCGCCCTGCAGCTGTCGATGCGCAACTTCATGGACGAATTGCGCGGCTCGGGCGTCGACACCGGCGGCCCGTCCGCGTTCCATCCGCGCGACCGCCAGGCCTTTGCCAACCAGCTCGATCAATGGCTGGCGCGACGTCCCAAAAGCTAGTGATCCTCGCGCTCGTCCAGGTGCGCCCGCCTCGCGGCCACCAGCGCCAGCGCGGACCAGTCGAGATCCTCGTCACCGGCAGCCATCGCCTCAAGCAGGCTGTCGCGCAGCACCCCGGCAAACGGCAGCGGCACCCGTGCCGACTCGGCCGCCGCCTGCGCCAGACCCACATCCTTGAAGCCCAGCGGCAGCGGGAATCCGGCCGGCTTGAAGCGTTGCTCGGCAATCAGCCTGCCGTAGCCCTGATAGGCCGGCGACGCGAACAGCGTGTTGGTCATCACCTCGATAAAATCCGCCGCGCTGACGCCGTAGGCACGGGTCAGCGCGGTCGCCTCGGCCATGCTCTCGATCGCGCTGGCCAGCATGAAATTGCCGGCGATCTTGGCCACGCTGGCGCGCTCCGGCGCCTCGCCCATCGGCCACACCTTGCTACCCATCGCCTCGAGCAGCGGTCGTACCCGCTCGATCGCCGCAGGGTTGCCCGCCGCCAGGATATTCAGCTTCGCGGCGGCGGCCATGTCCGGACGGCCAAACACCGGTGCGGAAACGTACTCGAGCCCGCGCCTTGCATGCTCGGCCGCCAGCTCCTGCGCCAGCGCCACCGAGATCGTGGCGTGATTCACATGCACGGTGCCGCGATCCATCGCATCCAGCAGGCCGCTGTCGAGGATCACTTCGCGCACTGCCCGGTCGTTCGCCAGCATGCTGCACAGCACCTCGCCCTGTGCGGCCCGATCGGGGGTCGCTGCCACCCTGGCGCCCAGCGAGGCCAGCGGTTCGCAGGCCGCCGCGGACCGATTCCACACGGTGATTGTGTGCCCGGCCGCGACCAGGTTGCCGGCCATCGCGCCACCCATCGCGCCGAGGCCGATAAATCCGACTTTCATGGCGTGTTCCTTGTGGTTGTCCACCGCGCAGTGAAGCATGAATGGCGTTCAGGATGCGCGAAACCGGTGCGGGTCGCTGTGCCGAATGTCCTGTACGCGAACACCTTCCACCGGGGAGCGAGGGCAAGTTGCTGCCGCTGTCAGTAGGGCTCGAACGCTATGTGGTTCTCCCGCAACAGTCGGGTGATCAGCACCTTCCATGGCCCCTCGGGTACCCAGACCCTGGTTACCGCCTCGTAGGCCCGATCCGGATCCTCCCCGCCGACGATGGTCCGATACAGGAACACCATGCTCGACGCCCGCAGGTTGATCTGACAGTGCACCAGAACCTTGCGGTCACCGAATCTGCGCATCGCTGATGAAAAGGCGGCGAAGTCGGCCTCGGTCGGGTGGTCGAACTTGATCGGTATGTTCACGTACGCCACACCCTGGCGTTCGACCATGCCGGCTTCGTCCCGGACTGCATCGGACACGGTCGGCGGCGCCAGATAGATGTCCGCGCCGAATCCCTGCGAAGCCAGCGACGCCAGTGCCTTCGGCGTCGGTTGCCCGGAGCTGACAAGACGCGGCGAAATGACCACCACGTTCGGTGCGTCAAGTTTGAAAACCGGTGCCGACACCGCGACACCGGGATTCGCAGCCAGCAGGGCGACCAGCCAAAGCAGGCTGCGGACTGATGCGTTGGCGCGGCGGCTTCCAGGGACCACGACGGGGGCACAGCAATGAACCTCACCAGGTAACATGAAACACTCCTTGAGTTGCTGACCAAAGCCCTGTCGGGGCGCGCGCCGCACATGATTCCGGGACCGGGCTCAGTGGCCATCCTCGACGTACGTCACATCGGCAATCCAGTTTCGCTGCCGCCGCGCAAGGCGAGCCTCTTTCCCTTCGCCGTCGAGGCTTGCCGACGCATGCCGAAGCCGCGTCGGATCGACGCCCTCGAACGCATTGACGCTGACCACGGCGTAAAGACGCCCGTCGATGCGGCTGGTAACGACGGGCACCACGCCGCAGCGGGCGCAGACGTGGAACTCGGCGGTGCGGGTGCCGAAGGCATAGCGCGACACCAGCGCCGGCTCCTTGACCGCCACCTTCAGACTGCCCGCCGGATGCGAGGTCCACACGCCACCGTGTTTGACGCAGAACGAGCAGGTGCAGGCGCGCGCCGGGATCTCGGCCGGATCGGGCTCCCAGCCCAGCGCGAAGGTGATGTTGCCGCAGTGGCAGCAGCCGTGGATCAGCATGCGTGTGGATCTCCGTGATTGCGCCACCAGATGCCCGATAGTGTGAGCCCCCCGGCACAGCGTCAAGCGAACACCCGAAGCAGGACCCCACGGCCTCATCGGCCAGCGGATCAGCGCCTCAACGTCGCGCCGATGTCAGGGCGACGCTAGTGTGGTGTTGCACACTAAACCACCTGCCCCGCTGCCTGCCCCGACGCCCACGCCCACTGGAAGTTGTAGCCGCCGAGCCAGCCGGTGACATCCATCACTTCGCCGATGAAATACAGGCCGGACACGAGTCTGGACTGCATGGTGCTGGAGGACAGGCTGTCGGTATCGACACCACCCAGAGTCACCTCGGCGGTACGGTAGCCCTCGGTGCCGCTGGCGGTGATCGGCCAGGCGTTGAGCTGGGCGCCGATCTGCGCCAATTCGGCTTCGCGGTACTGACGCATCGGTCGGCTCTCGAACCATTGCTCGCACAGGCGCTGTGCCAAGCGCTTCGGCAACGCGTCGCCCAGCACGGTTTTCAGTTCCGCGGCCGGTCGCGCCGCCCGCTGCGCGATCAGCCAGTCACCCACGTCCTGATCCGGCAGCAGGTCGATGCGCAGGTCGTCGCCGGGCTGCCAGTAGGAGGAAATCTGCAGGATCGACGGGCCGCTGAGGCCGCGATGGGTGAACAGCAGGCCGGCGCGAAAACTCTGTTTGCCGACCCGGGTCTCCACCAGCGGCAGCGCCACACCGGCCAGATTCTGGTTGTGCTCCTGGTGCCTGCCGCTGAGGGTCAGCGGCACCAGCCCGGCGCGGGTCGGCAGCACGACATGGCCGAACTGGCGCGCCAGTTCGTAGCCGAAGCCGCTGGCGCCCATGCTGGGAATCGACAGCCCGCCGCTGGCCACTACCAGCGACTCGGCGTGCACCTCGCCGCGCGCGGTGGTGACGCTGAAACCCTCCGGCGCCCTGCGCAAGCGCCGCACGCCGCAGTTCGTCTCCACCGTGACGCCGGCGGCGGCGCATTCGTCCAGCAGCATGCGCACGATCTGCTTGGAGGAGTCGTTGCAGAACAGCTGACCGAGTTCCTTCTCGTGGTACGCGATGCGGTGTTTCTCGACCAGGGCGATGAAATCCCACGGCGTGTAGCGCGCCAGCGCGGACTTGGCGAAGTGCGGGTTGGCCGACAGGTAGTTGGCCGGGGTCGTACCCGTGTTGGTGAAGTTGCAGCGCCCGCCGCCGGACATCAGGATCTTCTTGCCGACCTTGTTGGCATGGTCGACCACCAGCACCCGCCGCCCGCGCTGGCCGGCGGCGATGGCGCACATCAACCCCGCCGCACCGGCGCCGATGATCAGCACATCCACTTTCATTCGGTCATCGCCCTGCTCGTCCCATTGCGCCTCGCAACGCGGCATTATCCCTCAGCCGCCGCGCGCGGCATCGCTTACACTGATCCACCGTTCTCCACGAGCCGCCGCCATGCCCTCCTTTGACGTGATCTCCGAAGTCGACAAGCACGAGCTGACCAATGCGGTCGACCAGGCCAACCGCGAGCTGTCGACCCGCTTCGACTTCAAGGGATCAGACGCGTCGTACACGCTGGACGATTTCGTGATCACGCAGAGCGCGCCCAGCGAATTTCAGCTGCAGCAGATGCTGGACATCCTGCGTGGACGGCTGGTGGCGCGCAAGATCGACATCCGCGCGCTCGACGCCGCCGACCCGGAAACCAACCTGGCCGGCTCACGCCAGAAGATCACCATCAAGCAGGGCATCGAACAGCCGACGGCCAAGAAACTGGTGGCCGAGCTGAAGGCCGCCAAGCTCAAGGTCGAGGCGCAGATCAACGGCGACAAGCTGCGCGTGACCGGCAAGAAGCGCGACGACCTGCAGGCCGCGATGGCGCTGCTGCGCAACGCCGAGGTGGAGCTGCCACTGCAGTTCGACAATTTCCGCGACTGAGTCGAGATGATTGGCTTGATGCGCCAAGCGGGCAGGCCGTCGGTCAGCTTTTCGACAGCAGTCGCCCGCCCATGGCAGCGTTGACGGCCACCACCAGCGCGACGGCCGCCGCGTGGGTCAGCAGGTCGGTGGCGGCGGCATCGTACTCGTGGCAGATCTCCAGCAGGCTGGCCGAGGCCGCCGCGCTGGCCAGACCGATCAGCACGGCCGTCAACACCGGCCGCAACGGACAGGCGCGACGCAACAATACGATCAGCAGCGCCGATAGCGGCACCGAGAAGCTGACGATGAACACCAGGCAATGCAGCGACTGGTGCAGCACCGCGATGCTGGTGTCCGGCGCGATCCAGCTGCGCAGGCAACCGAGCCCGCTGGCGCCAATCCACAGCAGCGCCCCCGGCAACGGCAGCCACGCCCATCGCAAGGACCACCCCGGCACGCCGAGCGCGAAGGCCGCCCAGGCCGCGCAGACTGCGGTAATCACGGCGCCGAGTCCGGCCCAGGCCAGATCCGGCGCACCCTCCCACCGCTGCAGCATCGGATGCATGCCGTAGTGCAGCAGCAGCACGACGGCGATTGCCGCGACCGCCAGCAGCCAGCCGCCGGTGCGCCGCCACGGCGGCGGCAGCCGACGCACCGGCACCAGCTCGGTGCCGAGCTGATCGATCAAAGCCTCATGCGGATGCGAGTGGGACATGCTGTTCAAGGTTCTCCATGGAAGCGTTTGCGCAGCGCCTTCAGCGCGCGGTGCAGGTTCACTTTCAACGCCCCGGTATGGCGCCCCGTGAGTTCGGCGGTCTCGCTCAGCGAGCGCTCGCGCAAACCGAGGTGTTCGATCGCCTCGCGCTGGCCGGGTGGCAGCTCGGCAATCGCCGCGCGGAGTTTCCGCGCACGCTGTTCGCTGTCGGTAGCGGCGCTGGCGTCGTCGGCCGCCGGATGGTTGTCCAGTGCAAATGCGTCATGCAGCTCGCGGCTGTCGCGTCGACCGCGGCTGCGCAGCGCGTCGATCGCGCGGCGGTTGGCGATCGCGGTGATCCAGGCGTCATAGGAACGGGCGGGATCGTAGGTATGCCGCACGCGGTGCACGGTGATCAGGGTTTCCTGCACCACATCGTCCAGATGATCGTGCCCCACGCCCTGCCGCCTTGCCGCCGCGCGGATCAGCGGCACCGATTCAGCCAGCACTTTCTCGTAGGCACGCCGGTCGCCGGCCTGTGCAGCGGCCATCCACATCGCCCGACGCTGGCCGGGTGATGCGTTGGAGTCGGCAGCGGCGAGATCGACGGGCACGGACAATTCGGACCTGATCCATGGGGAAAGGTGACTATCTACGCCCATGAAGCCGGTGGCGGTCAAGGCTTGCAGCATGTGAGCTCCGAAGCGGGAATGCCCTCAAGATATTCGCTGCATCAGCTGGCACCGTTACCTCGTAATCCAGCTGCACGGGAAAAACCGGGCCTGGCAGTGCACCATCCCGCTGGAATCGGGTAACCCGAACCCGACGGTCCGCGAATAGGTGAGCAACAGCGACGAAGCCATCCACGCCTGGCGACGTGCTTCGCACAAGCCTCATGACCACGGAGACTCCCATGTCACGCCTTGACGAAACCCTTGCCATGGACCGCCGCCGTTTCATGCGCGCCGCGCTGACCGGTGGTGCGCTGCTGCTTGCCGGCGGTGGCCTGCTGGCGCCGCGGCTGTTCGCCGCTGCCAACACGCCGGTCGGCAAGCCCGGCGACGTGTTGCTGGAGATCTTTGCCGATGACGGCCGCGATCTGGGTCCGCGCTGGGTGGCCAAGCTGGTCCTTGCCGATGCGCAGTGGCGCCAGCGACTCTCGCCGGCCGCCTACGAGGTCATGCGCCGCAACGGGACTGAGATGGCCTTCAATGGCGAGCACGAGAAGCCAGCGGCCAAGGGCCTGTTCCGCTGCGTCGCCTGTGGAACTGCGCTGTACGATGCGGCCACCCAATTCGACTCCGGCACTGGCTGGCCCAGCTTCTGGCAGCCGATTTCCAGCCGCAACGTGATGGAGATTCGCGACAGCAGCTTTGGCATGCGGCGTACCGCGATCAGCTGCGCCGGCTGCGACAGCCACTTGGGACACGTGTTCGACGATGGCCCGCAACCCACCGGCCTGCGCTATTGCATGAATTCGGTGGCCCTGCGTTTCGTCGCACGAACCACCAGCTGAAACACGGGCGGCACGCTGCTTGAAGGGCGGGTTGCCGGAGAAGCGGGGCTCATCTGTCGTCGCCGTCGGCGACCCAGCCACTGCGACGTCGGCGGACATCGCAGTCCGCATCTTCCTGACCCCCTTGACTGCATACATGGCGGTATCGGCCACATGAATCAGCTGGTCGACCTCGATGTCGTCCCCGGGGCAGATCGCCATGCCGATGCTGGCATGGATGCCCGCGTCAGGGTCGTGGGCCAGCAAGGTCGGCTCGGCCAGTCGCTTCTGGATCTTGCTGATCACCTTCGCCACATCCTGCGGATGGCCGATCCCGTCCAGGATGACCGCGAACTCGTCGCCACCCAGACGGGCGACGGTATCCACTTCGCGCACGCTGGCCAGCAGGCGCGCCGCCGTCAATTTCAGCACCTGGTCACCAGCAGCATGACCGAACGTGTCATTGATCGGCTTGAAGCCGTCAATATCGATGAACAGCAGTGACACCGCGCTGGCATCCCGTCCCGCCCGCGCCATGGACATCGACAGTCGATCGAGAAACAACCCGCGATTGGGCAACAGGGTCAGCGGATCATGGTAGGCCATGAAGCGGATTTGTTCTTCGCTGGCCTTCTGCTCGGTGATGTCGTTGAAGATGCTGACGTAGCGAACATGTCCGTCATGCCCGGTGGTTGCAGTGATGCTCAGCCATTCCGGAAAGATCTGACCATTCTTGCGGCGACTCAGGATTTCGCCCTGCCAGCACTTGTCGCGCAGCAGGATCGTCCGCACGCGACGATAGAACGCCGCGCCCTGCACGCCCAGATGAAGCGTCCGGGCCATCCTTCCCACCACTTCGTCGTTCGCATAACCGGTAATCGCGGTGAACAGGTGGTTGACCTTCATGATCCTGCCGTTCTCGTCGGTCACCACCACCCCGGCCTGCGCATCGAAGGTGACGGCGGCAATTGCCAGGCCGTCCCTTTGCTCCTCGATCTCCCGGCGCTGTTCCAGCATCGGCCGGAACACCAGTTGGTAAAGAATCGGCGCCATCATGCCGATGGTCAGGAAAGAGCCCAGAAACTCCCGGTCGAAGGACGAGAGATGCTGGCGGAAAAGGGGCTGAATCACGCATTCCATCAGCAACATGACCACCAGCTCGGCACCGAGTGCGGCAAGAATCAGCAGCACCATGGACTGCCGTGGGGAATAGTTGTTGCTCATGGCGTTCGTACTCATCTGGCACATCCCGGTTTCAACGTTGCGGATACGGAACTGACAGGGCAACCGATGCCTGCACCTCCGAACAGCGCGATGTCGCAGGCCAACCCAGCCAGCCCGACATCGGTTGAAGGGTGGTGAGCAATAAGCTTGCCAACGGATTTCGGCTATCGGCCTGCCGCGACCTCGCCGCGACGGGTGGAGCAGGCGAAGCTGTCGTCGGGCATGCCAAAGCCAGCCATCTCGCTGTGCTGGAAGCAATTTTCCTGCACGCCAAGGTCGCGGCCATCCGCGACTGAGGACTGCCGCGCCTACCTCTGTCGATAACCCCCTGCCCACCGCCCGGTGTCGGAAACGTGACACGTCGCGCACCGCAAGCTCGGTTTCCGCCGCGCGCAGGTCAAGTCTCTGTACGCGCGCAAGGGGCCGGGACTGGTGGTGATCGGCGTGCAGACGCCGGAGCTGACGATCGAGCGCGACACGGGCAACCCGATGGGCGCCGTGCGCGAGCAGCCGGAATTGCCGCCGCTGCCGGCAGTGCGCTGAACGGCACGAAGCTCGCGCCACGCCTGCCGGCATCCAGCACCGGAAGACCCACGCGCCCGGAGGGTTGCTGCGCGACCTGGCCGGACTTGTTTCCGCACCGGCGAGCGCCATTTGATGGGCATCCCTTCACTCCGGAGCCCGTCATGAGCACGCCCGTGGCCATCCCCTGCCCGAATTGCGGCGCACTGAACCGCGTCCCTTCCGAACGCACCGGCGACCAACCCAACTGCGGCCGCTGCAAGCACGCCCTGTTCGCCGGGCATCCGGTGGAGTTGACCGCGGCGAACTTCGATGCAATGGCCGGTCGCGGCGACCTGCCGGTGCTGGTGGATTTCTGGGCGCCCTGGTGCGGCCCGTGCCTCGGATTCGCGCCGGTGTTCACCGAGGCGGCCCGCCGGTTCGAGCCACGCCTGCGACTGGCAAAGGTGGACACCGAGGCACAGCCGCAACTCGCCCAGCGTTTCGGCATCCGCAGCATCCCCACCTTGCTGCTGTTGCGGCAGGGCCGCGAGATCGCGCGTCAGTCCGGCGCACTCAATGCCGCGCAGTTGCAGCAGTTCGTCGATGGAGCGCTGATACAGCGTTGAGCCGACCGACTGTGCGAAGGCCGCAGCAGCCGTTGCCCCCCTGCCTTTGTGCACCCTCCCACGCGGCACCGCGGCGAGTTAGGCTGTGATCTTTCATCGCCGAGGAAAGATCCGTGCACAAGCCCCTGCAATCCGTTCTGCTGGCCACCCTGATGCTGGTGGCATTCAATGCACCGACACTGGCAGCCGATGCACACAAGCCGCCTCCGACGAAGGATGCAGCCAGCAGCGATGGCTTCCACCTGCCGCCGTTGCCGGCGGATGCACACGTGGCCCAGAGCACCACCGTTGACGGCAGGACGCTCAAGTACACCGTTACGGTGGGCTCGCTGCCGGTCCGTGACGAGAAGGGCAAGATCA
>JAPHUU010000006.1 GCA_026193555.1 Rhodanobacter sp. | reverse complement strand
TGCGCGGTGAGCCGCAGCGGCAGCGCATCGGCCTCCTGGATGGTGTCGCGCACCAGGTTGGTCAACGACACCTCGGCGGTGGGAATCAGGTAGCGCTTCGACTCGCCGACCTGGGTGGCGAACAGGTCTTCCTCGAACTTCGGCAGCTGGCTGGTGCCCTGCATGCTGTCGGCGTTGACGAGCACCGGCACGTTGCATTCGAGGTAGCCGTGCTCGGCCGTGTGCAGGTCGAGCATGAACTGGCCGAGCGCGCGATGCAGGTGGGCGAGCTGGCCGCGCAGCACGGTGAAACGCGCGCCGGAGAGCTTGGCGCCGGCGTCGCCGTCGAGCCAGCCGTGGCGTTCGCCCAGCTCGACGTGATCCTTCACCGCGAAATCGAACGCGCGCGGCGTACCCCAGCGGCTGACTTCGAGGTTGTCATTCTCGTCCTTGCCCTGCGGCACCGATTCATGCGGGATGTTCGGAATGCCGAGGGCGATTTCGGACAGTTTCGCCTGCGCCTCGGCCAGCGCCTGCTCGTTCGCCTTCAGCCGGTCGCCGATGCCGGCGACCTCGGCCATCAGGGTCGCGACATCCTCGCCCCGAGCCTTGGCCTGACCGATCGCCTTGGACTGGATGTTGCGCTGGTTCTGCAGCTCCTGCGTCTCCATCGCCAGTTGCTTGCGGGAGGATTCCAGCGCCTCGATGGCCACCACGTCGAGCACATAGCCGCGGGTTTCCCTGAGGCGTGTGGCGGTTTCGGCCAGGCGCGAGCGCAGCAGTGCGGGATCCAGCATGATCGGGTCCAGAGAAAGGCTAGAACCGCGAATTATCGCCGGCTGGCGGCAATCGCCGCAATGCGGGCGCGGCGCCGACGCGTACCGGCGAAGCCGTCAACCGATCCCGCGACAGACTCAGTCCGCCCGCTTGCACTCGCCGCGACCGAGCCACCAGGCCATGGCGGCACCGGCGATCAGCCAGCCGATCAATTGTTCGGCCAGCCCGGCCAGGGTGAAATCCAGCGGGAAGCGGTACCAGTTCCAGTAAGGCCACTGGGTACCGAGCCAGGCGAACACCGCCGCGGCGGCGGCCACCGCCAGACGCCGGCGAAAACCCAGACCGGCCAACCCCATCACGAACGCCAACGCCAGTGCCGCGAGGGTGTCGGACGCCCACTGCCGCCGTATCTGCGGACCCATCCGGGTCATGTCGGTGCCCTGTGGCTGGTAGATGACCCAGGCATAGGGCGAGCGGACGGCCTTCAGCGAATAGGCCCTCACCTGGGCCGGATCATTCATCTGCTTCGGGTCCAGCGACGGCAGCGAGTACACACCGGCCCGACCGCCAAGCCCCTCCTGCAAGCCGGCGAGCGCGACATTTTCGTTGACCGGCTGCCTGAAGCCAACCTCGCCAAGCCCCAGCGCCATGTGCGCTGCCACGCCCCAGATGAACATCACGATGCCGCCGATCAAACCCGCCACCAGGATGCGCATGGTTCGCCCTCCCCTCGTTGGTCACCCGGAATCTATGCCCTAAGTCGCGCTGTCGCAAGGGTGAGCGCCGCACCGACCATCGGGAACGGGCGCTACTTGCCTCGTGCCTGCTGACGGGCGGCGCGCAGGGCCAGCAGCTTCTCGCGCAGCTGCAGCTCCAGACCGCGCTCGACCGGCTCGTAGAACACGCTGCCCACCAGCGCATCGGGCAGGCATTGCTGGTCCAGCGCCACGCCGCCCTCGGCGTCGTGGTCGTACTGGTAGCCCTTGCCGTAGCCGAGCCCCTTCATCAGCTTGGTCGGTGCATTGCGCAGGTGCATCGGCACTTCCAGCGTGCCGCCCTCGCGGACCGCGGCGCGGGCCTTGTTGTAGGCCATGTAGGCCGCATTGCTCTTCGGCGCGATCGCCAGCCAGATCGCCAGCTGCGCCAGCCCCAGCTCGCCCTCGGGGCTGCCCAGCCGTTCATAGGTATCCCATGCGTCCAGCGCCATGCGCCAGGCGCGCGGCTCGGCCAGGCCGACGTCCTCCACCGCCATGCGGGTCATCCGCCGGGCCAGATACAGCGGATCGACGCCGCCATCAAGCATGCGGCACAGCCAGTACACCGCGGCATCCGGATCGGACGAGCGCACCGATTTGTGCAGCGCCGAGATCTGGTCGTAGAACTGCTCGCCCATCTTGTCGAAGCGGCGCGTGCGGTCGGCCAGCACCTGGCTCAGCGTGGCGTCGTCGATGTGCCGGTCTTCGGCCAGTTCGGCGGCGATTTCCAGCAGGGTCAGCGCGCGGCGCACGTCGCCGTCGGCGGCCTGGGCGATCGAGTCCAGCGCCTCGTCGCCGACCTGCAGCTGCAAGTCACCGAGGCCGCGTTCGCTGTCGGCCAGGGCACGCTTGAGAGCGGCGATGATGTCGTCCACCGACACCGGCTCCAGCACGTGCACGCGACAGCGCGACAGCAGCGCGGAGTTCAGCTCGAACGAGGGGTTTTCGGTGGTCGCGCCGATGAAAAGAATCACACCCTTTTCGATGTGCGGAAGGAATGCATCCTGCTGGGTCTTGTTGAAACGGTGCACCTCGTCGACGAACAGCACGGTGCGTCGTCCCTGGGCGAAATTGACCTCGGCCTCGGCCAGTGCCTTGCGCACGTCGGGCAGCCCCGACAGCACCGCCGAGATCGCGCGGAAGTCCGCATCGGCATAGCGCGCCACCAGCAGGGCCAGCGTGGTCTTGCCGCAGCCGGGCGGCCCCCACAGCACCATCGAATGGATCTTGCCGGCTTCCAGCGCACGGCGCAGCGCCTTGTCAGGCCCGACCAGTCGCTGCTGACCGACGATCTCGTCGAGGCTGCGCGGACGCATGCGTTCGGCCAATGGCTTGAGTTCGTCGGGCTCCGCGGCAAACAGTTCCGGCGTGTTGGGTGCGTTGCGTCGTGACATGCCGGGGATGATAGGACATCGCACCGCCTGTCGATGCCCGCCGCGACCGGGAGTCGGGTTCCATGGGGATTGCCTGCCGCGGCGGTTCCCGGCGGTGGCGCGGCAACCGGAGCCCCCGGCGCCCTGATTCAGTCGCGCAACGGCCGGGTGGTGATGACCGGCAGGTCGCCGATGACGTCGGCGCCTTTCGGCGGCACGAAATTGAATGCCGACGGCGGCACCGTGACATTGCGCTGCCAGGCGGAGAAGCGGATGTCGGTGGTCGAACCGAGCTGGTCGCGAAAGCGCATGCGCGCCAGTCCGCTGGCATCGAAGCCCATGTCGACGAAGTCGAACTGCGGGTCCTTCGCCGTCGAGGTCAGTCGCAGCCAGACCACGCCATCGCGCTCGCCCTGCTCGCTGACCTTGAACTCCTTGTCCAGCTGCGAGATGTCGGTCAGCACGGTCAGCGGGCTGTGCGCCTCCTCGCTGCTCTGCACGCGCACCGTGACCTGTTCCAGCTCGGGGTCGTACATCCACACCCGGCTGCCGTCGGCGACGATGGTCTGCTTGTAGGGGGTCAGCGTGTCCCAGCGGAATTGCCGCGGCGCCTCCAGCGCCAGCGTGCCGGAGCTGGTCTTGCTGGTCTGGCCGTTGACGTCGGTCAGTGTCTGCGTGAAGCGCCCGGTGAGCGAGTGCAGGTTCCGCGCGAACGCATCCAGCCGTGCCCGCGCGGGGCCGGTGGCAGCGTGCGTCGGCGTACCGGGTGAAAATGCCAGTACGGCGATGGCCAGGAGGAGCAGGAGTCGCTTCATGGGGTTCCCTTGGGACAGGATGGTGATCGCGGCGCATTGTGCGGCACCACCGCTTAATGGACGCCCGCCATCAATCCCGCGGTGGCGGCGGCGCCAGCACTTCGCGGTTGCCGTTGTGCTGGGGTGCGCTGACCACGCCGTCCTGCTCCATCTGCTCGACCAGTCGCGCGGCGCGGTTGTAGCCGATGCGCAGATGTCGCTGCACGCCGGAGATCGAGGCACGGCGGGTCTGCGTGACGATGGCCACGGCCTTGTCGTACAGCTGCGTGTCGGCGCTCCCGCCCTCTTCCCCGTCCAGCGGCAGGCCGGAGTCGTTGATGAACTTGCCGTCGCTGGTGGCCTGCACTTCCTCCAGCACGCCGGAGACATAGTTCGGCGCACCCTGCGATTTCAGCCAGCGAACCACGTTGTGCACCTCGTGGTCGTCGACGAAGGCACCGTGCACACGCTCGGGCGTGGCCGTGCCCGGCGGCAGATAGAGCATGTCGCCGTGACCCAGCAGCGCCTCGGCGCCGGACTGGTCGAGAATGGTGCGCGAGTCGATCTTGCTGGAGACCTGGAAGGCGATGCGGGTCGGGATGTTCGCCTTGATCAGGCCGGTGATGACGTCCACCGACGGCCGCTGGGTGGCAAGGATCAGGTGCACGCCGGCGGCACGCGCCTTCTGCGCCAGGCGGGCAATCAGCTCCTCCACCTTCTTGCCGACGATCATCATCATGTCGGCGAATTCGTCGATGATCACCACGATGTACGGCAACGGCTCCAGTGGCTCGGCGGCCAGATTGGGCATCTCCGGCACCGGCCGGAACAGCGGATCCAGCAGCGGCTGACCGGCGTTCTCGGCGTCGCGCACTTTCTTGTTGAAGCCGGCCAGGTTGCGCACGCCCACGGCCGCCATCAGCTTGTAGCGGCGCTCCATCTCGGCGACGCACCAGCGCAGCGCGTTGGCGGCCTCCTTCATGTCGGTCACCACCGGCGCCAGCAGATGCGGGATGCCCTCGTAGACCGAGAGCTCCAGCATCTTCGGATCGATCATGATCATCCGCACGTCTTTCGCGCTGGCCTTGTACAGCAGGCTCAGCACCATCGCATTGACCGCCACCGACTTGCCTGACCCTGTTGTTCCCGCAACGAGCAAATGCGGCATCTTGCCCAGATCCACCACCACCGCCTTACCGCCGATGTCCTTGCCCAGCGCCAGCGCCAGCGGCGACTTCAACTGGTCGTATTTGTCCGAGCGCAGGATCTCCGACAGGTAGACGATCTGTTTCCTGGTGTTGGGGATCTCCAGCCCGATCACGTTCTTGCCGGGGATCACGTCGACCACGCGCACGCTGA
>JAPHUU010000216.1 GCA_026193555.1 Rhodanobacter sp. | reverse complement strand
CGGTGTTGCAGGCCACGGCGCCGCCCCCGTTGTCGATGGAGAACGAAAGCCGCCACCAGCCGTCCTTGTCGATCGGAACGCCGTCGATGGAGCCCGGCATCTGCCGCAGCATCCAGTTGTTGTTCCCGCTCACACCAGGCGATGGGCATCCGCGCGTGACATTCGAGGGACATCACGGGGACGGCGGGAGTCGCTCATCGGCTCGATGGGCATCAAGGCGTGCCGCGCCGGCTCCCTCCGCGCCGGCGCGGTCGTGTAGCGTGCGGGTCAGTCGGCTCCGACGACGTCCTGCACGAGCTGGCGGTCGACCTTCTTGAGCTTGCGTCGCGCGGCGCGTTTGAGGGCGCCGGTGGCGATGCGATCGATGTCGCGGAGGCGGCCTCCCGAGGCCTCGTGGAGCAGCGCGAGCGCGTCGGAGCTGAAGGTATCCTGTTTGCCGCTCACTCGCTCGAGGCGGTAGCCGACGTACTCGGCGGTGTCCTCGGGAGTGGCTTCGCCGAGGTGCAGGCGGGTGTGGATGCGCGACCAGAGCGAGCGGTTCCTGCGCAGGTGCATGCGGTCGTGCATCTCGGGCAGGCCGACGAGCAGCAGCGAGAGCAGCGCTCGGCTGTCCCACTCGTAGTTGG
Organism: Rhodanobacter sp.; assembly: GCA_026193555.1. Classification (GTDB taxonomy): domain Bacteria; phylum Pseudomonadota; class Gammaproteobacteria; order Xanthomonadales; family Rhodanobacteraceae; genus Rhodanobacter. Next base: position 2,808 of record JAPHUU010000216.1, on the reverse strand, counting down.
CGAGGATGTGCAGGTGATCGAGCACGTCCTGGTGCAGCAGATGGGCCTCGTCGAGCAGGAAGACGGGGTGGATGCGCTCGTGACCGAGCTGCTGCACGTGGCTGCTGACCTCGAAGAAGACGCCGGCAGCAGTCGCTTTCGGAGATAGCCCGAGCGCGAGGCAGAGCTGGCGGTAGAAGTCGCGCCGGCCGAGCGTCGCGTTGTGGCAGTAGGTCAGCCGGAAGCCGGCGTCGGGCAGACGGCTCTGCAGCGCGCGCAGGATGCAGGTCTTGCCGACGCCGGGCTCGCCGGTGAGCAGCACGTGTCCGCGCTCCTCGCAGCCATCGACCAGGTCGTCGACGACAGCCTGGCGCGACGACGGCACCCACAGCTCGGCGGCCTCGATCTCCTTGGAGAAGGGAGCGTCGTCGAGGCCGAAGTGGTCGAGCCAGCGGGCGCTCATTGCTGCGCTCCCTTCCGGCCAGCGGCCTCGTCGAGCAGCGCACCGGGTGGATCGAAGGGCACGGCATCGATGCCGCGGCGGACGCGCGGTGCGGGCCTCCGGCGGCCGCGTCGCGTCGGCTCGACCCGCTCGAGGACGTGGCGCTGGTCCTCGTGCTCGAGCCACGGCGGGTCGGTGGGCACCAGCAGCGAGCGGCCGATGGTCACGGTGCGCCCGGCGAGGAAGCCCTGCTTCACCTCGAAGTCGGTGCCGGCGATGCTCACGGTGCCGTCGCGGCGCACGCGACGGCGTCCGCGCACGACGAGCGCTTCGGAGAGCATTGCGTCCGGCAGGGGCTCGCGGCGTCCGGTCTCGTAGACCTCGGCCGGCGTCTTGCCGAGCAGCGAGGAGTGCGGCGTCACGTGGTAGTGGCGATCGAGGTAGGCGATCAGCCGCACCTGCGCGTCGTGCAGCGAGCCGAGGCCGGCGAGGTGGTCGAGGCACTGCTCGCGCAGCGTGCGCCAGAAGCGCTCCATCTTCCCGCGCGCCTGGGGATCGTAGGGCTTGGCGTGGACAAGGCCGACGCCGAGCCGGCCGCAGGCCGTGGCCAGGGCCTCGCCGACGTAGGTGGGGCCGTTGTCGGCGTAGATGACGTCCGGCGCGCCGTGGAGCCGCATCGCCTTGACGACGAGAGCGAGCATCTCGCTCTCGCGCTCGGTCGAGCAGGCCTGGATGGCCACGACGTAGCGGCTGTGGTCGTCGAGCAGCGCGTGGATGCGCAATGGAACGGCCCGACCGTCCACCCGCAGCGCAGGACCGTGGCACACGTCGGTGTGCCACAGGAGATTGGGCGCAGCCGCCTCCCAGCGCCGGCGCGGCTGGCGATCACCGGCGGCGAGCGTGCGGCGGTCGAGGCCGTGCGCGGCATACAGCCGCCGGAGCGTCGGCTCGCTCACCGCGCCCCGCGCCAGCCGCCCGTCCCGCTCGAGCGTGCGCAGGATGAGCGCAGTGCTCACCTGCGGGTGCTCGCGCCGGATGTCGAGCAGCAGCTTGCGCTGCGCCTCGTCGAGCATCAGGGCGTAGCCGCTCGCGCGTCCCTGCGGGCGCAGCGCCTCGATGCCGCCCTTCCTGAAGGCGTAGTACCACCGCTCCAACGTGGAAACGGCGAAGTAGCGCGTGACGTTGTAGCCGGGCGGGCGCACGGGCTCGGCCGCCAGCTCGCGCAGCGCCTCGGCCAGCTCGCCGTGCGAGTCGTACTCGCGACACAGCAGCGGCCCGATCACCTGGGCGCGGAACAGCGCGACGGCCTCGGCCGGGTCCTTCGGTTTCAACGATTCATTCATCGATGGGCTCCTTCCAGCGCCCTTTCGTGGCGCGGCGAGCACTCCGCCAGAGCCGCCGCCGCCGGGCCACGGACACGCCTGGTGGATCGCGGTTGGAGCCAGAGACACGCTTCATGCGCATCAGCTCCGGAGCGCTCCCTCGCACGCCAGAGCGAGCACCGGTCCGGTCGGCGTCGCGGCGCGAGCCGCCAGCTGCGTCACCACGCCGAGCGCGCGCTGCCGCCCGTGACCTGCGCCGGACTGGAGCCAGGTCCACCATCGAGCAGCGCCGCTGGCCCAGCGTCGCAACGAGCGCCAGCCGTGCCACCGCTCGTCGCCGTTGCTCGACCTCGCAGCGATCTGCTCGCGCACCCGCCAACCGGCGAGCCCATCGGCCCATAACCCGAGCGCCAGCGCGACCGCGGCAGCACCATAGAGAAGGCCGCGAAGCACGCCCCTCGGTGCCGAGACCACGACCGCCCCACAGCCACGGCACCGGTAGCGCCGCAGCAGCAAGCTGAGCTGCTCCGGCCGCCTATCCGGCCCGGGAGGACCGAGCAGCGTCCGCTCGCGGGTGCCGTGGCCGACCAGCCCGATCGGACCTGCCGCTGGCGCGCCCGGATGCTCGCAGCACGGGCACCTCGCCGGCCGCACCGCCGCCACCGCGGGCGGATTGTCTGCCCAGAATTTGACGTCCAGCTCGAAGTAGACGATGCGTAGGGCGCTCCGCTTCTTTTCGATAGGGTCCGGAGCACGACGGGGACGTTTTCCACGCGCGCCCCGTCACCTATTTTGTGCGGCCGGCTACGCGCCGATGCTCCGCCTCCGGAGCCGCGCGAGCTACCCGACAACCACCGATCCGGGCGAGAAACCCGCGATGGACATCGACGTCCCGCCGCCCCCGAACCCCTCACGCTGCGTGAACGAAAACGGCGCTACGTCCGGCGTCCACGGTGAGCGGTAACACACTGCAGCCGAGGCCCCAGGCGCCACAGTCGAGGCGCGCTTCGTGGCCGCCTTCGCACTTGACGGCAGTATCGCCGTCGCAGCGCTCGCTCGAGCAGG
>JAPHUU010000250.1 GCA_026193555.1 Rhodanobacter sp. | reverse complement strand
CTGGGACGAGCGTGAGGCGAGGTCTGTGCTGATCGTAGCGGGGAGGGGGCGGGTGATCCTGCTGGGCATGGCCCGACGTCGAACCGAACCGGTCCGGCTGCGATAGGATCGCAGCATGGCAACTTTGTCCGAAATTGAACTCATAGTTGGCGAGCGTCCGGCCGTCATGGTCTATTTCAGCGCGCCGTCCTGCGGTGTCTGCCATGCGTTGAAGCCCAAGCTGGTCCAGGCGATCAATGCGAACTTCCCGCTTTTCGAGATCCTCTCGGTCGATGTCTCCAGGCAGCCCGAAGCTTCATCGCAATTCGGTGTTTTTGCCACCCCGACCGTGCTGATTTTTTTCGAAGGCAAGGAGTTCATCCGAAAGAGCCGCAACATGAGCGTGGCCGGCCTGGTCGAAGAGATCCGCCGTCCGTATGAGATCCTGATCGGGACAGAACACGGGACGGAGTGAAAAAAAAGGTGTCGGCGGTGCATTCAGTGCTGCAAGGAAAAACCGGGGTCAGAGTACACTTTCTAGATAAAGTCCACTCTGACCCCGGCTTCTGACCCCGGTTTCGGTTATCTGAATCCGTGACGGCATGGGCGGCGGACCGTGTCCGCCCTGCGATCACAGCAAGTCCCTTTGGTCGTAGGATGTGCCGATACGTATTTGGGGGTTATCGTCATGCATCGACTTCGCGTTTCCGCTTCCATCGCCGCCCTGGTCCTGACCTTCGCGCTCACCCTCGCTGCCGCGGCATCCGCCTGTGCCCAGTCGCCCACCAAGGCGCCGCCGGCCAGCTACTTCGACAACAGCGGTTACCCCGACGCGCTCAGCGGCGGCGTTCGCATGATCCCCATCAAGACGCCCGACGGTACCTTCCACGTGTGGACCAAGCGCGTGGGCAACAACCCGCGCATCAAGGTGTTGCTGCTGCACGGCGGGCCGGGCATGACCCACGAGTACCTGGAAGCCTTCGACAGCTACTTCCCGGGTCAGGGCATCCAGTATTACTACTACGACCAGCTCGGCTCGTATTACAGCGACCAGCCCAAGGACACCAAGCTGTGGACGCTGCCGCGCTTCGTCGACGAGGTTGAGCAGGTGCGCAAGGCGTTGGGCCTGAACAAGGACAACTTCTATCTGTACGGGCATTCCTGGGGCGGCGTGCTGGCGATGCAGTACGCGCTCAAATACCCGCAACACCTGAAGGGCCTGATCATCTCCAACATGATGGCCAGCGTGCCGGCCTACAACGACTATGCGCACAAGGTGTTGATGCCGGCGATGGATCCGAAGGCGCTGGCCGAGATCCTGGCGCTGGAGAAGCAGGGCAAGACCGACGATCCGAAGTACATGCAGTTGCTGATCCCCAACTTCTACGAAAAGCATCTGCTGCGCATGCCGCCGGAGCAGTGGCCCGATCCGGTCAACCGCACGTTCAAGCACGCCAACGAAACTGTCTACACCCTGATGCAGGGACCCAGCGAAATGGGTGCCGGCGGACGCCTGCTGCTCTGGGACGTCAGCAAGCAGCTCAAGGACATCCCTGTTCCCACCCTGGTCATCGCCGGTCGCTACGGCACCATGGACCCGAAGTACATGGAATGGATGGCCGGGCAGGTACAGCACGGGCGCTTCCTGCTTTGCCCGCACGGTAGCCACATGGACTTGTACGACGATCAGAAGGTCTACATGGCCGGGCTGATCAAGTTCATCAACGATGTCGACACCGGCCGCTTCCCGAAACCGGTGCACACGCAGTAGATCCGTCTAGAAAGTGCACTCTGACCCCGGTTTTCCGCAAGGCGACATGGGGAAGGCAGTGCCCGCCTTGAAAGGGCGGGCGCCGTCGCCGCTGGCGACGGCGCCCGCGGCACATCCCTACTGCGCCGTTGGCACGATGTAACCCGCCGGCAAGGCATTCTTTTCCCGCATCGCCTGCATGTAGCGGTCGCGCAGCATGGTCTGGCGGCTGACCATCGGGATCTTGCGGCCGGCGATGAAAACCTGGTCGGCGAAGCTGGACAGTTCCAGCGGGTCGGCGCTCCAGATCACCACGTCGGCCAGCTTGCCCTGCTCCAGCGTGCCCACGTCCTTGTCCATGCCGTAGATCCGCGCCGGGTTCAGCATCAGCGCCTTCAGCGCATCGAGCCAGGGCAGGCCGTTGGCGACGGCGTTGCCGGCGGCCTGGGTGACGTTGCGGGCGTTGTGGGTATCGCCGGTGGCGAAGGCGATCATCACGCCGGCCTTCTGCAGGCGTGCGGCGTTTTCCAGCGTCGAGCCCAGCGTCTCGAAGTGGGTCGGCAGATCTTCCATCGGATTGAGCAACACCGGTACATGGGCGGCGGCCAGTTGGTCGGCGACCATCCAGGCCTCGGCGCCGCCGGAGACGATCAGGCGCAGGTTGAAGTCGGCGGCCAGCCGCAGCGCGGCCTCGATGTCGCTGGCGCGATCGACGTGGATCACCAACGGCTCCTTGCCCGACAGCACCGGGCCCAGCGCCTCCAGGTCCAGCCGCGTCAACGCGTACTTGCGGCGCTGGTTGCTGGCGTAGGCGCTGGTGTTGTCGGCGTAGTCTTTCGCATCCTGCAGGGCCTCGCGCAAGGCGAGCATCGCGGCCGCGCGCGAGCCGCCGGCCTGTTTGGCGCCGGATTCGCCCAGTGCGGCGAACATCGCCGCGGCATCGCGGTGGATGAAGCCCTCGGTGGAACCCAGGTCGATGATGGCGCCGCGGCCGGCGATGATGTGCTTGTCGCTATCGGTGGGCGACACCATGGCGCGGGTGACGCCGGCGATGCGGTTGACCGGGATCAGCACCGAGCGCGGGTTGATGGCGTCGGCCACGTCGAACGCGGCGCTGAAGCGTGAGTCGCCGGCCGAGGCATCGCGGGTTTCCTTGACCGCGCCCACTTCGACGATGCCGAACTGGCTTTCCGGATCGAAGATGCCGGGCGTGACGATCTTGCCGCTGGCGTCGATGCGCTCGGCGCCCGCGGGTATGTCGACGTTGGCGCCGACCGCGGCGATCCGCCCACCCTTGATCAGCACCGTGCCGTGCTCGATCTTGCCGGCGGCGCCCAGCGTGTACACGGTGCCACCGGTGATGGCGTAGACCTTGCCGTCGCCAGCGGCGTGGTTGCCCGCACTCGCCGCGGAACGGGTGGCGCCGGCATCGGCGCGATCCGCCGAACGATCGGCGGGGCTGCAGGCGACGCAAAGCAGCGCGAGCATCATGGCCAGGTATTTCATCGGGCGCTCTCCCCGGTGTCGGCATCGGTGGCGTCGCTGGCATGCGGATCGACGAAGCTGCCGAGCATGAAGTCGGAGGTCGATTGCCGCTGCGGATCGTCGCGGTCGAACACCACGGCACCGTCGAGGAACACTTTCTCGGTACGCGCGTAGACGCTGAACGGGTCAGCGCTCCAGATCACCACATCGGCATCCTTGCCCGGTTCCAGCGAGCCGATGCGGTCGGCCAGGCCGAGCGCCCTGGCGGGGTTGAGCGTCATCCACATCACCGCGTGCGCCTTGCTGATGTCGAGACCGGCGCGCCGACCCGCGGCCAGGGCCTTGGCCACTTCCTGGTTGAGGCGCTGGATGCCGTTCGCGTCGTCCGAGTGGATCAGCGCGCAGGCGCCGCCGGCGTCGACCATCGCGATATTGGCGCGGATGCCGTCCCACGCTTCCATCTTGAAGCCCCACCAGTCGGCCCACATGGCCGCGCAGGTGTCGGTCTTCTTCAGCAGTTGCGGGATCTTGTAGGCCTCGACGGCGTGGTGGAACGCTGCGATCTTGAAGCCGAACTCGCGGGCGACGTCGAGCAATGCGGCCATCTCGTCGGCGCGGTAGCAATGCATCTGTACGCGGATCTTGCCGTCGAGCACCTCGGCCAGGGTTTCCTTGCCCAGGTCGCGCTTGGGCGGCGCGCCGGCTTCGGCGGCACCCTTGGCCTTGACCTTGGCTTT
>JAPHUU010000382.1 GCA_026193555.1 Rhodanobacter sp. | reverse complement strand
CGAATTGGGTGCGGATCTCGAACGCCTGATGGACCGGGTCAACGACACGCTGGAAGACCACGAACGGCTCGATTTCATGGTCGTGGTCGGCCAGCCGTGGACGATCGAGAGCGGCCTGCTCACGCCAACCCTGAAGATCAAGCGCGACGCGATCGAGGGCCGCTACCTGCCGCATTCCGAAGCGTGGCGTGCGCAGCAGCGAAAGGTGATATGGGAGCCACAGTAGCCGGACACCATCGATTCAAGCGCTTGTGCGGAGAGTTCGCTCCATGCGCCTGGCGCGCGCCGTGCCATCATGCCTTGGCATACGCACCCGGTTGGCCAGCGCCCGCTGACCATTTCCCCACCGCATGATGTGATATGAAAATGGGTCGTTCGATCTCGCGCCGCACGCGCTGGAACATGCTGGCCATGGCAGCGCTGACCCTGTGGTCGGCGCTGTCCGCTGCCGTGACGCCGCCGGTGCCGCTCGATCAGGTCGCGACCGGTCCGCTGGGCAAGCACGCCAGCTACCTGATCGAGCAAGGCGCCCGGCTGGATGTCGCGCAGGCGCGGGCGGCCTGGCAGGGTGGGGCATTCCGGCCCGGCAAGCACGCCGTGGCGAGCTTCGGCATCGGTTCGCCGCCGGTGTGGATGCATCTGGCGCTGGACAACCCGCGCCAGCAGCCGCTCGCCTACCGGGTCATGGTCGGCACCACCTGGATCGATCATCTCGAGGTCGATGTGTGGCACGACGGCCGCTTGGTGCAGACCTGGCGCAGCGGCGATGCCGTCGTCGGCGCGCCTCACGTCGTGCCGGGCGCGGGCTATGAGTTTCCGGGGCTGTTTGCGCCGGGCCGCAGTGACCTGTTCATTCGCGCAGACACCGCCGATCCGCTGCTGCTGCCGCTGCAGCTGGTGCCGGTCGAGCAGGCGGTGCAACACGACCTCGGACTGCGCTACGGCTACGGCCTGCTGTATGGCTTCCTGCTGGCGCTGATCGTCTACAACGCGGTGCTGTACCTCGGGCTGAGGCGGCGCAGCCTGCTTTACTACGCGCTGTACCTGGTGAGCTTCATCGCGACGCACCTGGCCTACACCGGTCACGGTCTGGCCTGGATCTGGCCCGGCCACCCCGGTTTTCAGCGCTACGTGATCCTCGTCCTGATGGTGCTGTTCGGCTGCGCGGGCCTGTTGTTCGCCTCCCGCTTCCTGGAGCTGCGGGAGCACGCCCCACGGTTGCGGCGCGGGTTGTTCGCGGTGGCGGCGATGGCGTTGGCGTTGATCGGGCTGATGGTGGGGCTGGGCAGCCAGCTGGGGGCGGCGCTGGTGGCCTTCAGCTTCTTGCTGCTCTATGCGGTCGGCATGGTGCTGCTGGGCATCCTCACGCTGCGCAATGGGCGCAGCGCCGGGCGCTTCTTCCTCGGTGCCGTGCTTTGCGGCCTGACCGGCGTGGTCGCCACCCTGCTGACGGTGTGGGGCTGGATCCCGTTCAGCGCGCTGGCTTTCCACGGTGCCGAGGTTGGCGTGCTGTGCGAGGCGATGCTGTTGGCGTTGGCCCTCGCCAGCCGGGTCAGGCATCAGGAAAAAGCCTTCCAGGTGGTGGAACACCAGGCGCGCATCGATTCGCTGACCGGGCTCATCAACCGGCGCGCCTTCTTCGACAGCGCCGCCGGTTCGTGGGCCATCGCCGAGCGGAACGCCCGTCCGTTGAGTATCGCGATGTTCGATATCGACAACTTCAAGTCGGTCAACGACTGCTATGGGCATGACCTGGGCGACCGCGCGCTGGCGCATGTGGCACACATGCTGGCCGAGGGTTTCCGTGCCTGCGATCTGGTCGCGCGGCTGGGCGGGGAGGAGTTCATCGTGCTGCTGCCCGAAACCTCGCTGGAGGATGCCAGTCGTCTGTGCGAGCGGATCCGCGCCACGGTCGCGGCCCACCCGGTAGCCATCGACGGTCATACCATCGCGCTGACCACCAGCGTGGGGGTGGCCACACTCGCCATGCAGCCCACCTTGAAAGCGCTGATCCGCGAGGCCGACCACTGGCTCTACGAGGCCAAGAAGCGGGGGCGCAACCAGGTGGTGGCGGGAGTGCAGGTGATGGGG
>JAPHUU010000452.1 GCA_026193555.1 Rhodanobacter sp. | reverse complement strand
GTCAACATCCCGGTGGGCGGCCATCTGTACGTGTTTGCGTTGTAACGGGAGCTTCAATCATGAAGAGACTTCCCTTTCAAGCCAGTGGGCGAAGTATCTGGCTCAGTGCGATTGCCGCCGTACTCTTGTACGGCGGCACCGCCGCAGCGGCGGAACTTTCCGTCTGCATCGACAAGAGCAGTCCGACTGCCGCGGTGGATGCCGGCCTTGCCCATGCCGTCGCGGCTCACCAGGGCAGTACCTTGCATGTACATGAGTTCGACGGCAGTGGCGGCGACGAAGGTTTCGGCCTGAAGGACTTCAACAAGCTGGCAAAGGACAGTTGTTCGCTGGTGCTCGGCTTTCCCATTGATGCCGACGAGCACGCTGTCCCGCCCGGCCTGAAGGCCACCAGGCCTTACGGGCATACCGGTTACGTGTTGGTTACCGCCAGGGGAAGCAAGGCGGTCACGCTGGATCAGCTGCCCGAGCATAGCGTCGTCGCGGTGACCTATCAGACGACGCCCAACCTCTACTTCGCCGGTCACCCCAACCTGCAGGCGGATGTCCATCTGACCAACGATGCCGCATTCGAGGCGCTGGAGAAACATCAGGCGAGTGCGGCGATGCTGTGGCAACCGACCGTGGTGCACTATCTGGCCGAACATCATGAGGCGGGCCGTTTCAGTTATCACGCCCTTTTGCAGCCCCATGCAAGCTTCAACCTGGTCGCGCTCTACGACAGCGATCACGCCGCGTCAGCCATGGGCTTCCAGCAGACCATCGCGGCGATGTCCAGCTCCGGCGAACTGGCACGGTTGCTGGCCCCTTATGCCAGGCCTGGAGCGGTCATGCCGCTCCACCGGAACACCTCGGCCATGTTGCGGCTTGCGCATCGAAGTCACCGAAACGTGCATGGAGGTGCCGGGGGAAAACCGCGTCACGCACACAGCGCAAAGCACGCGGGGTTGCCGGCGTTGTTTACCGTGGCACAGGCCGACAGTGGCAAGCAGAAGTTCGCCGAGGACTGCGCGCGCTGTCATGGCCCCGCGATGGAGGGGCGGGCCGGTCCGGCGTTGAAGGGTCCCAACTTCGCCTCGGCCAAGTCGGATTTTCACGTGGGCGATATCTTCACCATCCTCGCGCACAACATGCCGGCTAGCGATCCAGGCAGTCTCACGCACCTGGACTATGTGGACGTGATGGCGTTCCTGCTGCAGCAGAACGGGTATCCGGCAGGCAAAAAAGCGCTTTTGTACGACGAGGCGATGCGATCGAAAGTGCCGCTTGTCTACCATGAACATTAGACGTGCGGTTGCACGGCATATGGCGCTGGCTTGAGCGCAGCCCCATGCTCCAGCCAACGGTGCGAACTTTTCGCACCGTTGTTTTCGCCTGAATCCACGGGAGTGAGATGTGACGCCACCCGAGTGCTACACACGCCGCACGAGAGCGGGGCTGCTGGTTGGTCAGGCAGTAGTCGTCCTGGCCTTGTGCGGTACAGCCTCGCTCCACGCGACCGTGGCGCCTGCTGTTGCCCCGCCCGCAGGCCCGCAAGGCACGTCGGTGTTGTTGCCGGCGGTGCAGGTGAATGCGAGCCGGCTGGACATTCCGCCCTTCGACATTCCGGCCGCGCTCAGCGTGGTCAGGGTGGCGCCAGCGGAAGCGGGTCAGGCCGGCGTGAACCTGTCCGAGACGCTGGTGGGCATCCCCGGCATCTTGGCGCGCGACCGCCAGAACTATGCCCAGGACGAGCAGATCTCGATCCGCGGCTTCGGCTCGCGCACCACCTTCGGCGTGCGCAGCATCCGCATCTTCATGGACGGCATTCCCTCCACCCTGCCGGATGGTCAGGGCCAGGTATCGCAGTTCAACCTCGATTCGGCCGACCGCGTGGAGGTGCTGCGCGGACCGTTCTCGGTGCTCTACGGTAATGCCGCCGGCGGCGTGATCCAGCTCTACAGCGCCGATGGCACCACCACGCCACAGACCACGCTGGGCGTCAGCGCCGGCAGCTACGACAGCTTCCGCTTCATGGCCAATACGCGCGGCATCGTCGGGCCGGTGGACTACAACATCGCCGCGTCGGAATTCCTTTCCGGCGGCTATCGCGACCATAGCCGGGTGCGGCGCGAGTCGGACAACGCCAAGTTCGGCATCGACCTGGGGAAGCAGCGCAAACTCACCGTGGTGCTTAACCGGATCAACCAACCTGATACGCAGGATCCGCTCGGCCTGACCCGCGCGCAGGTGAACGAAAATCCGCGCCAGGCCACGGCGGTCGCAGCTCTGTACAACACGCGCAAGAGCGCGCAACAGAACCAGATCGGCCTAGTCTACGAACAGGCTTTCAGCCCGGCCGACCAACTGCGCGCGATGGCCTATTACGGCCAGCGCAGCATCATCCAGTACCTGTCCATTCCCACCTTCGTGCAGAAGCGACCGCTGCAGGCCGGCGGCGTGATTTCCCCGGCCACCAACTACGGCGGCGCGGACCTGCGCTGGACCCATCACGGCCAGCTGGCCGGACGCAACTACGAGCTGGTGCTGGGCACCAGCGGCGACTACCAGATCCAGCGTCGCACCGGCTACGAGAACTTCATCGGCAGCACCCTGGGCGTCAAGGGCGCACTGCGCCGCAACGAGCATGACAACGTCAACAACGTGGCCGAATATGCGCAGTTCTACTGGCGCTTCGCCGACCAGTGGTCGGTGCTGCTGGGACTGCGCCACGACCAGGTGCGCTTCTCCGAGCACGACTTCTACATCACCTCGAACAACCCGAACGACAGCGGCCACGTGAACTACAGCGCCACCACGCCGGTGCTGGGCCTGCAGTACCGACCCGCCGACAACCTGCGCCTGTATGCCAGTTACGGCCGGGGTTTCGAGACACCCAGCTACAACGAGCTGGGCTACCGCAGCGACGGCCAGGCCGGCCTCGCCTTCGACCTGAAACCGTCGCGCAGCCGCAACTACGAGGCGGGCCTGAAGTGGCAGCTGGCACATGCCCTGGAGTTGGACGCCGCCGCGTTCCGCGCCGATACCAGCGACGAGCTGGCAGTGGCCACCAATGTCAACGGCCGATCCACCTATCGCAACGTGGGCAGTACGCGCCGGCAGGGCGTGGAGCTCTCGCTGTCCGGCGAGCTGGCGCCGGACTGGCGCCTCAGCGCGGGCTACACCCACCTGAAAGCGCGCTTCCGCAACTCCTTCCTCGCCTGCGCCGGCTCGCCATGCCCGGTACCGAGCACGCCCGTGGCGGCCAATTCGCGCATTCCCGGCGTGCCGGAGAACTACGGCTCGCTGCGGGTGGAGCATGGCAACGGCAGCGGCTGGCGCGAGGGCATCACCGTGGTCGGCGTCGGTTCGGTCGCCGCCAACGATATCCATACCGATCAGGCGGCAGGCTACGGGCTGATCGACGCGGACGTCGGCTACACCTTCGTGCTCGGCGCCACCACCACGCTGGACCTGAGTGCCCGGGTGAACAATCTCGCCGACCGCCGCTACATCGGCTCGGTCATCGTCAACGATGGCAACGGCCGCTTCTTCGAGCCCGGCCCCGACCGCAGCTACATGCTCGGCGCGCGGCTGACATTCTAGCTTTCGCCAGACACGGGAGAACGCCATGTCCCAGAACGCCACCGAAGTGATCAAGGTACTCGCCACACCCGCGGCCGAGGCATTGATCGAACGGCTGCGCGAGCGACATGGCGCGCTGCTGTTCCACCAGTCCGGCGGCTGCTGCGACGGCTCCTCGCCGATGTGCTATCCGCAGGACGATTTCATCGTCGGCGACAGCGACGTGCAACTGGGCGAAATCGCCGGTGCACCGTTCTACATGAGCCCGTCGCAGTACGAGTACTGGAAGCACACCCAGCTGATCATCGACGTGGTCGAAGGGCGCGGCGGCATGTTTTCGCTGGAAAACGGCGAGGGGGTGCGCTTCCTCACCCGCTCGCGCCTGTTTACCGACGACGAGGTCGAATCACTGAAAGCCGCCGGACGGTTCTAGCGCCCCCCCATTCGCGGCAGTGCCGTGCGGGGCATTCGCGCAGGGCAGCCGTCAATGCGATTGACGCCGCCGGACGGCCCGCTCGCGACTCGGTAGTAGCGGTCCGTTCGCCCCTCACATGGCCGACCAGCGCTTCGCCCAGCTCGACATGCCCAGGGGCGTGTCGAGGTTCGCTGCGCTCCACTCGACATCACGACCATCGATCCTCCGCCATCGGGCGCAGGATCGGCTGTCAGTACCTCACCTCCACGGCCACGCCTTCAACTCGTACTCCCGCGGCGGCGTGTCGCCGGCGAGGAAGCGCACGAAGTAGTCCCAGCGGCGGCGGGTGATGTAGGGCGTGGCGGCGGCATAGCCATGGTGCACGTTGGGAATCGTGATCATGTCGAAGTCGCGGTTGGCCTTGATCAGCGCCTGCACCACCAGCAGGGTATTCGACGGCGGCACGTTGTCGTCCAGCGTGCCGTAGGTGAGCATCAGGCGGCCCTTCAGGTTCTTCGCGAAGTCCTGGTTGGCCTGCGCATCGTAGTTGCCCTTGCCGTCCTTGCCGGTGACCAGCAAACCCTGCCATTTCTCGGCCCAGTCGTCCTCGTAGTCACGATTGTCGTGGTTGCCGCTCTCGGCCCAGCCGACCTTGAACAAGTCCGGGTAGTGGAACATCGCACCCGCGGTGGCATTGCCGCCGCCGGAGTGGCCCCAGATGCCCACGCGGTCCAGATCGATCCACGAATGCTCGGCACCGAGCTGGCGGATCGCGCCGACCTGATCGGGCAAGGTGTTGTCCTCGACATGCTCGAAGTAGGCATCGTGGAACGCCTTGGAACGCCACGGCGTGCCCATGCCGTCGAGCGCGATCACGATGAAGCCCAGTTCGGCCATCGCCTGATGATCGATGCGCGAGGGCAGGAAGCTGCGCCCGCGCACCGAGCCGACCTGCGGACCGGGATAGACGTAGTCGATGAGCGGGTATTTCTTCGACGGATCGAAGTGGCTCGGCTCGAACATCAGCCCGTACAGGTCGGTCTTGCCGTCGCGCGCCTTCACCTTGAACGGAATCGGCGGCACCCAGCCGGCCGCCTTCAGGCGGCTGATGTCGGCGCTCGCGACGCTGGCCAGCGTGTGCCCGTCATTCGCGTCGCGCAGCACGGTCACCGGTGGCGTGGTCGGCGTGGAATACGCATCGACGAAGATCTTGCCATCCGGCGACAGGCTGATCGTGTGGTCGGCGTCCTCCGGTGTCAGCAGGGTCGGCGTGCCGCCGTCCAGACTGACCTTCCAGAACTGCTGGTAGTAAGGGTTCATGCCCGGCGTGCGGCCGACGCCACGGAACCACACCGTGCGCGTTTTCGGATCGACCCGCAGCAGCTCGGTAACATTGCCGCTGCCACTGGTGATGGCGTGCTTGAGCTTGCCGGTGGTGAGGTCATACAGATAGAGCTGACCCCAGTTGCTGCGCTCGCTGAACCAGATCGCCTCATGAGTGGCTGGAAGGTAGCGCCAGTTCACCGCGCCATTGCCGCTCTCGTAGTACGTCGGCACCACTTCCTCGAACGCGGTCCGCACCGCGCCGGTCCGGGCATCGGCGATACGGAACCATTCGTGCTTGTGGTCGCGCGAGGTGGAGACGAACGCCAGGGTCTTGCCGTCTGGTGCCCACTTCACGTCATCCCAGCCGCCAGCCGGGCCGCAGCTGACGTCGTCGCACAGGCTGGAGCGGTGCTGGTCCGGCGGCATCTTCAGGCGCACCACCTTGTGGCTCGGCACCTTGATGATGACCCGCTCGATCATCGTCACGTGCTTGTCGCCGACCAGCGGATACTTCCACTTCAGCAGCTCGGGGTGACCGACCCGGGTGCGGATCAGGTACATCTCGCCGGTCTTGCGCTGATCCTGCTGGAAGGTGGCGATCTGCGTCGAATCCGGTGACCACACGAGGATCGCATGATCGGTGTGCTTCCAACCGGCATTGTCCGTGGCGTAACCGAAGTTCTCCACGCCATCGCGGGTGAGCCGGGTTTCCTTGCCGGTGGCGACGTCGCGCAACCACAAGTTCCAGTCGCGAATGAACGCCTCGCTCTTCTTGTTCGGTGACAGCACGCCCGGTTCCTTCCCGGCAACCCTGTCGGCCGGATGGCCGTTCTCGTCATCGGCGCCCTGTCCGCCGGCAGCTACCGTGCAGACACCGACGCCCTTCAAATCACACAGGTAACGCTTGCTGCCCAGGTGGATATCAAATCGGCCGTCGGGCTTGATGCTGTAGTCGAAGCGATGCGGCCATTTCATGGCGTCCACCGGCTTTCCGCTGGCCTTGCCCAGTGCTGCCGCCAGCTTGACCTGGTCGAACGCAGGCCATGCCTTGCCGCTGGCCGCATCGCGCTGGATGAAGTGGTCGCCCGAGGCGTCGTGGTCGCGATACCAGAAGTGGGTGTCGTCCAGCCATTTCACGCTCTGCACGTCGTGATCCACCAACGGCTGGGTGACGTAGGGCATGAAGCGTTCCGCCCGCGCATAGTCCTGCGCGGCGAGTACATGCGTTTGCGCCACCGCGGAGGTCGCGCACAGGCTGGCGGCCAACGCACCGAGCATCCACGCGCTGGAAAGACGCGACTTGCCGATCATCACACTCATGCTGCACTCCCCGGGAAATTCGGATAACGGCGAACCTGATTCGGCGTCGCCAGCCAACGGGCGATAGTAACCTGATCCATCACCCGACGACCCTGCCAAAGGTTGGCCGGTAACACGGACGGCCATCTGCGATGGCCCCGGCCAGCCTCGGCACAATCCCGCAACAGCCAATGGATGCCCCGACCAGCACCGCGAGCCGCAGCGCTTCCTCGCGATGATCGCAACGGATTGTGGCGGGGACGCACGGCCTGTCGCCAGCTTGAACACCCGCAGGTGATTGCGGGCAGTACGCTTGACGCCCACCAACCATCACCGCCACGCTGTCCACTCGCCCGCAGCGGGGAATCGCCTGATGCCTGATCGCCTGAAAATCATCGGCAGCTACCTGTCACCGTACGTGCGCAAGGTGCTGGCCTGCATCGAGCTGAAGGGACTCGACTACGAGATCGATCCGATCGCGCCCTTCGTCGGCGACGACCGCTTCTCCCGGCTCAGTCCGCTGCGGCGGATTCCGGTGCTGATCGATGACGACCTCGTACTGAACGACTCCTCGGTGATCTGCCAATACCTGGAGGATCGGCATCCGTCGCCCACGCTGTATCCGGCCGATCATGCCGACCGGGCACGGGCGCGCTGGCTGGAGGAGTATTGCGACACCCGGCTGGCCGATGTGCTGGTCTGGCGACTGTTCTATCAGCTGGGCGTGAAGCGCCACCTGTTCGGCGAGGACACCGACCAGGCGACGGTACGGCAGGCGCGCGAGGTGGAGATTCCCGCTGCGCTGGATTACCTGGAAAGCCAGTTGCCGGACGAGGGGTTCGTATTCGGCACCTTGTCGATCGCCGACATCAGCATCGCCAGCTTCTTCCGCACTGCCGCGTTCGTGCGCTACGCGATCGACGCCGCGCGCTGGCCACGCTGCGCCGCGCTGGTGGCGCAGGTTCAGGCCTTGCCGGTGTTCGACAAGCTCGCCCGCTTCGAGGACTGCATGCTGCGCCTGCCGCTGGCCGAACAACGCGCGGCACTGCTCAGTGCCGGCGCGCCGCTGGGCAGCGACACGCTGGGTACCGCCAAGCCCCGACACGGCCTGCGTCGCGAGTAGCGCCGGAAGACACGTGGCTTGTGGACCTCACTGGGCAACCACATGTCATCCGACGATTTCTGCACATCCACCGGCGCAAACTCAAGCGTCCACATCATCACTTCCCCTGAGGCAATCATGCAGACCCGCACCCTCGGCCGGCACGGCCCCCTGGTTTCCGCCCTTGGCCTTGGCTGCATGGGGATGAGCGATTTCTATGGTCAGCGCGACGATGCCGAATCGATCGCCACCATCCGGCATGCGCTCGATCGCGGCCTCAACCTGCTCGACACCGCCGACATGTATGGCCCGTTCCTCAACGAGGAACTGGTCGGCAAGGCGATCAAGGGGCGCCGCGAGCAGGCCTTCATCGCCACCAAATTCGGTATCGTGCGCGATGCCGCCGACCCGACGAAACGCGGCATCTGCGGTCGCCCGCAATATGTGCGCGATGCCTGCGATGCCAGCCTCAAGCGGCTCGGCGTCGACGTCATCGACCTGTACTACCAGCACCGCGTCGACCCGACCGTGCCGATCGAGGACACCGTGGGCGCGATGGCTTCGCTGGTGCAAGCCGGCAAGGTGCGGCACATCGGGCTGTCCGAAGCCTCCGGCGCCACCCTCGAGCGTGCCTTCGCGGTGCACCCGATCGCCGCGCTGCAGAGTGAATTCTCGTTGTGGACGCGCGATCCGCAGAGCAATGGCATGCTCGATGCCTGCCGCAAGCTGGGTGTGAGCCTGGTCGCCTACTCGCCACTGGGGCGCGGATTCCTCACCGGCGCGATCCGCACCGCGGATGATTTCGAGGCGGACGATTACCGCCGCGGCAGCCCGCGTTTCATCGGCGAGAATTTCGCGCGCAACCTGCGGCTGGCTGACCAGGTGAAGTCGCTGGCCGCCGACAAGGGTTGCTCGCCGGCACAGCTGGCGCTGGCGTGGGTGCTGGCGCAGGGCCGGGACATCGTCGCCATCCCCGGCACCAAGCGGCGTTCGCGGCTGGACGAGAATCTTGGCGCGCTCGACCTACAGCTCAGCGCGGGCGAGTTGGCGGCGATCGATGCGGCGTTTCCACCCGACGCGGCCGCCGGCACCCGCTACCCCGAGGCGACGATGCGGGGGGTCAACCTCTGACCGCCCTCGTCGGGGTGGCCGATTGGCCGATCCGGCGAGGCTACAATGCAGCACATGAGTAGCCCCGACCACTCCCCGCTCGGCAAGAACACACCGTACGCGGACCGTTACGATCCCAGTCTGCTGTTTCCGATCCCGCGCGCGGAAAAGCGCTCGGAACTCGGAATCGGCGAGGATCTGCCGTTCCACGGCGTGGATATCTGGAACGCCTACGAGTTGTCGTGGCTCGACCTGCACGGCAAGCCGGTGGTGGCGCTGGCCGAGTTCCGCATACCGGCGGCATCGCCGAACATCATCGAGTCGAAATCGCTGAAGCTCTACCTCAACGGATTCGCATATGAGCGCATCGCCGATGTCGCCACGCTGACGGCCACCCTGCTGCATGACCTGTCTGCCGCGGCGGGCGCGGTGATTGCGGTCAAGCTCCGCGAGGCAGTGGCGGTGGCCAATCCGATTACCGATCTGGACGGCCATCTGCTGGATGCGCAGTCCCTGACCATCGATCACTATGGCCC
>JAPHUU010000081.1 GCA_026193555.1 Rhodanobacter sp. | reverse complement strand
TGTACCAGATCTTCCCGGACCGCTTCTACAACGGCAACGCCAGCAACGACGTGACCAACGGCCAGTACACGTACTCGGGCTGCGCCACCGAGCAGCACGCCTGGGGTTCGAGCGTGTTCGCCAATGTCAGCGGCTGCAACACGGCGGTGTTCTTCGGCGGCGACCTCGCCGGCGTGGACCAGAAGCTGGACTACATCAAGAACACCGTCGGCGCGGACATCATCTACCTCAACCCGATCTTCCTCTCGCCGAGCAATCACAAATACGACACTGAGGACTACATGACGGTGGACCCGGCGTTCGGAAGCAACAGCACCCTGCAGACGCTCAGCGCCGACATCCACAGCACCGGCAACGGTCCGAAGAGCTACCTGGTGCTCGACGGCGTGTTCAACCACACCGGTGACACCCACAAGTGGTTCGACCGCTACAACTGGTGGACCAGCATCACCGGTGCGTACGAGTCGCAGTCCAGCCCGACCTACAGCTACTACACCTTCCAGAGCTGGCCCAACACCTACTCGGCGTTCTTCGGCTTCTCGTCGATGCCGAAGCTGGACTACGGCGCCAGCGGTTCCGCCGTACGCAATGCGATCTACGGCAGCTCCACCTCGGTGGTGAAGACCTACCTCAAGACGCCCTACTCGATCGACGGCTGGCGGCTGGACGCAGCCGAGTACATCGACGCCGGTGGCAACGGCGGCAAAGATGCCACCAACCACCAGATCATGACCGAGCTGCGCAGCGCGGTGAAATCGGTCAACCCGAACGCCGACATCCTCGGCGAGTTCTGGGGCAACGCCGGCCCGTGGACCACCGACGGCAAGCAGTGGGATGGCGCGATGAACTACGACGGCTTCACCCAGCCGGTGTCGGAGTGGATCACCGGCAAGGACTATGGCGGCGGCAGCGCATCGATCCCGGTCTCGCAGTTCGACAGCTGGCTGCATGGCACGCGGGCCAACTACCCCACCGACGTGCAGCAGGTGATGTCCAACTTCTTGTCCAGCCATGACATCAGCCGCTTCGGCGGCCGCGCTGGCGGCGACATCTGGAAGACCTACCTCGCACTGTTCTTCCAGATGACCTACGTCGGCACGCCGACGATCTATTACGGCGACGAGTACGGCATGCAGGGCGGTGCCGATCCGGACAATCGCCGCACCTTCGACTGGACGGTCGGGAGCATCACCAACAGCGCCGTGGCGCTGACCCAGAAACTGATCGCGATCCGCAATGCCTACCCGGCGCTGCGCACCGGTTCGTTCATGACCCTGCTGACCGACGACACCAACAAGGCGTATGCCTACGGCCGCTTCGACGCCAGCAACCGGATTGCGGTGGCACTCAACAACGACTCGGTGACGCACACGATCACGGTGCCGGTCTGGCAGCTCAGTGTGGCGAACGGAAGCCAGCTCACCGAGCTGATATCCGGCACGGTCTACACCGTACAGAATGGTCAGGTCAGCGTATCGGTCAATGGCCACTACGGCGCCATCCTGGAACAGTAGGAGTGCACCCTTCGTGCACGCCGCTCTTCACGGCGGCGTGCACGGGGCCGCGACGGATCGCTGCGAAATCACATTGCGCACTGAGTACCGAGCGGGGGCGCGCCAACCACGTATCGGGGGTATGTCGGGCCCCCCCATGCCCCCCTTCAAGGGTCATGGGCCGGTCCTTGGATACCCGATGGGATGAGGAATAACGATGAAAATGCGACAACGTTCCAACCGGCCGTGGCCGGCCCTGCGCACGCTTGCCCTGTACACCGCGATGGCCTGCATGACCACCCTTGTCGCCAGCACGCCGGCCTGCGCCGCCGGCGACGACAACAACGTCGAATGGAGCGGCCTGTTCCACGACCAGGGGCCGCTGTACGACAACCACTCCGAGCCCACCGCAAGCCAGTCGGTCACGTTGACCCTGCGCGCCTACAAGGGCGACGTCACCAGCGCCAACATCAAGTACTACGACAAGAGCGACGCCAGCTTCCATTGGGTGGCCATGCACTGGGCATCCAACGACACGACCGGCACCTTCGACAACTGGCAGGGCACCGTGCCCGCCTCCGCGTCGCAGAAGCACTACCGCTTCCAGATCGCCGATGGCACCGCCACCGCCTGGTACAACGCCGCCGGCATCTCCGCCGCCGAGCCGTCCAGTGGCGACTTCATCATCATTCCCGGCTTCACCACGCCGAACTGGATGAAGAACGGCGTCGTGTACCAGATCTTCCCGGACCGTTTCTACAATGGCGACACCTCCAACGACGTCAGCAACGGCCAGTACACCAACGCCGGCTGCGCCAGCGAGCACCATGCCTGGGGAACCAGCGTTTTCCCCCGCCACAAGGGCTGCCGCGGCATGGTGTTCTTCGGCGGCGACCTGGCCGGCATCGACGACAAGCTGGACTACATCCGGCGGACGCTGGGTGCCGACATCCTGTCCCTCAATCCCATCTTCGCCTCGCCCACCAACCACAAGTACGACACCACCGACTACATGCGGGTCGACCCGGCCTTCGGCAGCAACGTCCTGCTGCAGAAGCTCATCCGCGACATGCATCGCACGGTGGACGGGCGCCGCGGACGCATCGTGCTGGACGGCGTGTTCAACCATTCCGGTGACACCAATCCCTGGTTCGACCGCTACCACCAGTGGCCGCAGGTCGGCGCCCACGAGTCCAGGTCCAGCCCCTGGTACGGCTTCTACACCTTCCAGCACTGGCCGGATCGCTACAGCACCTTCGGCGAAGCCCAGTTCATGCCCAAGCTGGACTACGGCGCCGCGGGCTCGGCCGTGCGCAGGCAAATCTATGCCGGCCCGCGTTCGGTGATGCAGACCTACCTGAAACCGCCCTATGGCATCGACGGCTGGCGCCTGGACGTGCCGCAGTTGATCGACGCCGGCGGCCGCAACGGCAGCGATGCGGCCAACCACCAGATCATGCGCGAAATGCGCTCCGCGGTGACCTCGGTGAATGCCAACGCCGAGATCATTGGGGAATACTGGGACGACCCCGCCCCGTGGCTGGATGGCGGCGACCAGTGGGACGGCGCCATGAACTACAACGGCTTCACCCAGCCGGTGTCGGAATGGCTGTGCGGCACCGACGAGAAAAACCAGCCGGCCCGGCTGACCGCCACTGGCCTGGACCACTGGCTGCGGCGTGCGCGCGCCGACGTGCCGCGCAATGCGCAGGAAACGATGACCAACTTCCTGGGCAGCCACGACACGCCGCGCTTCGCCACCCGCTGCGGCGGCGAGATCGGCAAGACGCGCCTGGCCCTGATCCTGCAGATGACCTACATCGGCACGCCGACGATCTACTACGGCGACGAATACGGCATGAGCGGCGACGACGACCCCGACGACCGGCGCACGGTCGACTGGGCGCTGGGCACGATCGACAACAGTGCCGTGGCGCTGACCAGGAAGCTGATCGCGATCCGCAGGCAGTATGCGGCGCTGCGCATCGGCTCGTTCATGACACTGCTGACCGACGACACCAACAAGCTGTATTCCTACGGCCGCTTTGACGCCAGCAACCGGATCGCGGTGGCGCTCAACAACGACTCGGTGACGCACACGATCACGGTGCCGGTCTGGCAGCTCAGTGTGGCGAACGGAAGCCAGCTCACCGACCTGATTTCCGGCACGGTCTACACGGTACAGAATGGTCAGGTAAGCGTGTCGGTCAATGGCCACTACGGAGCGATCCTGGCGCAATAACCGCGCATTGGTTTCCCCAGCGGGAGCAACCGCCGTGGCGACCGGCTTCATCACAGCCGGTCGCCATCGGGGCTGCGGTTGCTCCCGATTTTTCCTTCCCTTGGAGATGAGTGTGGCCACCCGCGTCCGCACCCGCCTCCGCCGCCCGGCGTCGGCTGGACGTGAGCCTTCTCCTGTAGCAAACTGCGCCCTCATGTAAACGTTTACGTCGGTCCTGCCGCTGGCTTTCGGCCGTCTGCCACCGATCACCCCAACGCGCCAGACACGGACCTGCGATGACCACTCTGCGATCCCTCAAACGCCTTGCCCTCGGCGTCTGCGCCGCCGCCGTGCTGGCGACCGCCGGTGCATGGGCCGCCGCACCCGCCACCGTCCACCTGCGGATCGACGCCAGCGCCAGCGGCACGCCTTTCCCGCATTTCTGGGAACAGATGTTCGGCTCCGGCCGGGCCTCGCTGGCGCTGCGCGACGACTACCGCAAGGACCTCGACGCGGTTCACCGGGCCACCGGCTTCAGCTACGTCCGCGCGCACGGCATCTTCGATCACGATGTGGGGCTGGTGCGGCGCGAGGCCGACGGCAAGATCAGCTACAACTTCTCCTACATCGACCAGATCTATGACGGTCTGCTCGAGCACGGCGTCAAACCCTTTGTCGAACTGAGCTTCATGCCGCCGGAGCTGAGCTCCGACCCGAAGGCACTGCAGGAGTTCTGGTACCACCCCAACATTGCGCCACCGAAGAACTATGCCGAGTGGGACGCGATGATCGGCGCGTTCGCCAGACACCTGGTGGCGCGCTACGGCATCGACGAAGTCGCCAGCTGGTACTTCGAGGTGTGGAATGAGCCAAACATCGGCTTCTGGGCCGGCAAGCCGGCGCAGCCCACCTACTTCACCCTGTACGACCACACCGCACGGGCGCTGAAGGCCGTCAGTCCACGCCTGCGCGTGGGCGGTCCGAGCACCGCGCAGGGCGCCTGGGCGACCGCCTTCCTCGCGCATGCGAAGAAGGACAACGTGCCGGTGGATTTCGTCAGCACCCACGTCTACGGCGACGACACCGCCGCCAACGTGTTCCACACTGCGGAGAACATCCCGCGCCGCGACATGGTCTGCCGCACGGTGGACAAGGTGCACAAGGAGATCGCCGCCTCGCCCTACCCGCACCTGCCGCTGTTCTTCAGCGAGTACAACGCCAGCTACGCCAACCTGCCCAACGTCACCGACACCGTGTTCATGGGCCCGTGGATGGCCAACACCATCCGCGAATGCGCGGGCAAGATCCAGATCATGAGCTACTGGTCGTTCTCGGACGTCTTCGAGGAACAGGGCGTGGTGCGGAATCCGTTCTACGGCGGCTTCGGCCTGATCGCCGCCGACCGTATTCCCAAGCCCTCGTTCAACGCCTTCGCGATGCTGCACAAGCTGGGCGACCGCCAGCTCAAGAGCACCTCGGATTCGGCGCTGGTGACCCGTCGCGACGACGGCACCCTGGTGCTGGCGCTGTGGAACTACGCCCCGCCGGTCGGCAAGACCGCCAGCTACACGCCGGGCGAGCCCGTCGGCACACCGAAGCACTTTCGCATCGACGTGAAACACCTGGCTTCCGATGCCCATGCCACCGTATGGCGACTGGACGAAGCGCACGGCAATGCGATCGCGCTGTTCGACCGGATGGGCCGCCCCGACACGCCCAGCCGCGAACAGATCGCCCAGCTGCGCGAGGCAGGCAAGCTGTCCGCGCCGGAGCGGGTCGAGGTGCACAACGGCAGGCTCGACATCGTCATCCCGCCGCAGGGACTGGTGGTGATCGAGCTGCACTGAGGCCGACAGCCACGTCGGATTGCAGCAAGGCCGCGCTCGTCGCGGCCTTGCTGTTTGCGCAACGGGAACATGCCGCATCGAGGGTCAGCACCTCGCCCCGGTCGGCCTTCCTGTCCGGCAATGCACTTCCGGCACCTCCCATCCTTCCGGTTTGCTGCCAAGCTGATGCGCTTGCATGATCCGGGTACAACGCGCGGCGCCGCCGTGGCACCGGCCACAGGGCGCCACACCGTACCGGAGTCTTGCTCGTCATCAGCGTTCGACTACCCGCCACAAGGAGCTGCAAACATGCGTCAACAGTGGAATATCTCGGACTCGGCACTGCGCCTGGCCGTCCCCGCCCTTCTGATAGCCGTCCTTCTCTTCAGCTCGTTCTTCGTGGTTCCGCCGAACCAGATGGCCGCCATCCGCTGGCTCGGCGGCACCGTGACGACGAAACAGCCGCTGGGGACCGGCGTGCACTTCAAGGTGCCTTTCCTTGAGAATGTCGACTACCTGCAGACCTCGCAGTCGACCTACCAGCTGCCGGAGCTGTCGGTCTACACGAATGACAACCAGGCGGTCTCGATCTCCATCTCGGTCATCTACCAGGTACCTCGATCCGCCGTGCTGCATCTGCTATATGACGTCGGTCGTGCCGGCAACACCGACATCGATGCCACGATCGTGCCGGTGGTCCGCGATCGCGCCCTCGCGGTGTTTGCCAAGTACAACACCCTGAACATCTCCGACTCGAGGGCGCAGATCACCGAGCAGATGAAGAAGGAAGCCGCCGAGGCCCTGGGTCGCCTGTTCGGCATCAATGTCGTCGATGTGCAGCTCACATCCATCAAGTACTCACCGGTGTTCTCCGAGTCGGTCGAGAATGCGGTCAAGGCGAAGGCGCAAGCGGTGCAGGCACAGAACACCGTGCTGCAACGCAAGTACGAGGGCGAGCAGAAGACCGTGACCGCCCAGGCTGAGGCGCAGGCGAAGATCGAATCCGCCAAGGGCATTGCCGAATCCACCGTGCTGGAAGCGACCGCACAGGCAAAGGCGATCGAAATGGTGGGCCACGCCATGCAGGCCAACCCCCAGTACACGAAGTTCTATGCGATCCAGCACTGGAACGGCATCCTGCCGCAGTACGTCGGCGGCAATGGCGCCGTCCCCTTCGTCGACATCAGCGGAAAAAGCAGCAAGTAGCCACAACGGGCCCGGAGGCACTTTTCAAGACCGGAAAGTGCTTTCGGACCAGCGGTTGCTGAGGCTATTCGTTGCCTTCGCCTTGCCCCTCCGCGTGCATTTTCACATCACCAGCCTGCAACGGCAGCTGGATGTCGGTGACGTTCGCAAGGCTGCCCACGACCGCCCCGGCATTCCGCCCGAACACTTCCTGAAGCGCAGCGCCGAACTTCGGGTGGACCAGAGGATGTACTTGCTGAAGCAATACGTCCTCTCGAACCCGCCGCCGCGGGCATTTACGTGGAGCACGCCGGCCTGAATCATGGTTTCCTCCCGAGCGGGCGCCTCGGCGCTGCACTGCGAGTGAAGCATGGACAAACACCTGAGCTGACGAAGCGCTGCCTGTTGCACTGAATGCCCACCGACCCTTTTCAGGGTCGATCCGCGCGCATGGAGCGAAGGGAGCCAGCGACACAGGTGCTGCCCACCCATGAATACGTATGCAAGAACTGGTTGCTGCACCGCGCTGCTCCCTACCATGTGGAGGGGACGCCGAAAGTCGTGCGGATCGATGTTGCGCCCGCAACATGCGGGATCCAGCACACCGTGACATAACTGCCGCAGGAGGGATCATGCCGATGAAGTACTTCACCCATACCGGATCGAGCACGGTGCACGCATGCTGAACCTGCTGCTGGCAGCGGCGATGGCGAGCGGTGCCGCAACGAAGCCGCCCGTGTGGCAGGACGGGCTGGACTGGCACGGCGTGCACGTGAGCATGCAGCGTGACGCACAGGACAGCTACACGCTGGCGTGGCCGTTCGGCCAGCGGGTGATTATGCCGCAGCCATTGCACGTGGAAACTGCCAGTGTGCTGTTCAACGGGCTGTTCGCGATGGCGCAGGACGACCTGAAGCTCGACTCGGTCACCGCGATCCGCGACGGCGCGTTCGATCACGGCCAGCCGATTCCCTGCCACTGCTTCGAGACCGGCGTGAAGTGGCCATATGTATGGACGCGTGATCTCTCCTATTCGGTCGACCTCGGCCTGTGGCGCTTCGACGCGGCACGTGCCCGCAACGGGCTGGAGTTCAAGTTGTCCGGCGTGCGCGTGCCCGGCGCACCGCAGGGACTCTACGTGATGCAGGACACCGGCTCGGGCGGCAGCTGGCCGATCAGCACCGACCGCGTGGTGTGGTTCCTGGGCGCGCAGCACCTGCTGGGCGACAAGGCGTTCGCCGACCGGGTGTGGCAGGCATTGAACGACACCCTGGCGCAGGATCGGCAATACGCGTTCGACGCGCAGTTCGGGCTCTACCGAGGCGAGACCTCGTTCATGGACTGGCGCCAGCAGAGCTACCCGGCGTGGACGGCGGACAACGTCGGCTTCATCGCGCAGTCGTATGCGCTGTCCACCAACGTGCTGCACTACCAGGCGCTGCAGCTGGCCGCCTCGATGGCCGCTGAGCACCACGACACGAAAGGCGCCGCCGCTTACCGCGCACAGGCCGCCGCGTTGAGGGCGGCGATCAACGACCACTTCTGGCGTGCCGATCGCGGCATGTACATGAGCTACATCGGCGGCGACCGCACGCCGGTCGACACCTACGACCTGCTCGGCATCTCGCTGGCGATCACCAGCGGCGTGGCCGACGGCGAGCGGGCGCGGCAGACACTGGCGAACTATCCGACCTGGCCAGCCGGCAGCCCGGTCATGTGGCCCGAGCGCGTCGATCAGCCGATCTACCACAACCGTGCGATCTGGCCGTTCGTCAGCGCCTATGCGCTCCGTGCCGCGCGCACGGTGAACGCGCCGGCGCGGATTGCCCATGAAATCCGTTCAGTGATGCGCGGGGCGGCGCTTTACGGTTCCAACCTGGAGAACTACGAACTGCTGACCCAGGGCCAGCACGTGGACGCGGGCAAGCTCAGCGGCCCGGTGGTGAATTCGCCGCGCCAGCTGTGGTCGGTGGCCGCCTATCTCGACGTGGTGGCCGAGGGCGTGTTCGGTCTCACCGCGGATGGCCATGTCGAACCGAAGCTGCCGAGCTCGCTGCTGCCCACCCTGTTCGGCACGCGCATGGCAATCACGCTGAACCTGCCCGATCGAAGCATCACCCTCAAGCTCCCGGCCAGAGTCAAGGGCAACCTGCTGGTGGCCGATCACATCACCACCCAAGGCACCGCGACCACCGTGCAACTGAAGGCGATCACGGTGCAGGACACTCCGCTGCGCACCGATGCACCACTGTATGCGCCGGTCGCGCCGGCTGCACCGACGCTCACCGCCGAACGCGGCCAATGGACCGTCAAGGGCGACGGCCGGCTGCAGCTCTACGTGAATGGGCGGCGGACGGTAGCCATCGACGGCAGCGGCACGCTGCCAGCCACGGCGGGGCTGACCTGCGTCAGCGCCACGCGACGGGATGCACAGGGGCTGGAATCCCTGCCCAGTCCCGCAACCTGTGTCGGTGAGGTGATCAGGGTCGCGGGCGACTGGCCGCGCAGCTGGACCGCACCGGCCGGCGGCAGCTATCGCGTGTCGGTGGAGTACCGCAACGAGCATGGCCCGATCAGCACCGGCGTGACTGCCGCGGTGAAGATGCTGGCCATCCGCTGCGACGGAGGCGGCGTGCAACGCCTGCCGCTGGTGATGCCGCACAGCGTGGGCGAGCAGCGATCCACCTATGGGGAATTCAGCGCGTCGGCACATGCAACCTGCCAGTTCGCGCTGGAAGACGGCTTCAACATGAGCTATCTGCAACACTTCGCCCACTACACCGGCGGTGCGGGCGGCATCGACGGACCATTGAACAACGCCAGCATCGGCGATCTGCTGATCGCACCGCTGACCACGGGAACCACCACACCATGAGCAGAAAACCCGAACTGTCGTTCTGGCAGATATGGAACATGTGCTTCGGCTTCCTCGGCATCCAGTTCGGCTTTGCGCTGCAGAACGCCAACGTCAGCCGGATCTTCCAGACGCTGGGCGCGAACGTGAACGACATCCCGATCCTGTGGATCGCCGCACCGCTCACCGGGCTGATCGTGCAGCCGATCATCGGCCACTATTCCGACCGCACATGGAACCGCTTCGGTCGGCGACGGCCGTACTTTTTCATCGGCGCGGTGCTGGCCACGCTGGCGCTGCTGGCGATGCCGAACGCGCCGGCGCTGTGGATCGCGGTGGGCCTGCTGTGGATCATGGACGCCTCGTTCAACGTGTCGATGGAGCCGTTCCGCGCCTTTGTGGGTGACCAGCTGCCACCGTCGCAGCGGCCGCTAGGCTTCTCGATGCAGAGCGTGTTCATCGGCGTGGGCGCCGTAGTGGCCTCGTTCCTGCCCTATCTGCTGGCGCACGTCGGCATCGCCAATACGGCAGCGCCAGGCGCGGTGCCCGACACGGTGAAATTCGCCTTCTACGCCGGTGGTGTGGTGCTGCTGGGCTCGGTGCTGTGGACGGTGCTGTCCACCCGCGAGTATCCGCCAGAGCAACTGGAAGGTTTTGACGACGCGCATCCGGCCTC
>JAPHUU010000090.1 GCA_026193555.1 Rhodanobacter sp. | reverse complement strand
GTAGAACAACGGCAGCGCCAGCAGTTGCGGCAGCGCGCGTTCGAAGCCGTGCTGGGCCAGGCCGACCACCAGCGCAACCAGCAGCTGCACGCCGATCAGCAGCAGGTAGGGCAGGCCGAAGCGCGCCATGACCTGCAGCCAGGTCAGCGGATTCAGGGCCAGCCACACACTGCCGTCGAGCGCCAGCGACATCGCGATCGCCGGCAGGCTGACGGCCATCAGCACGGTGACCAGCCAGGTGCCGCCGCCGAAGTTCAGCTTCACGAGCAGCGTCAGCACGGTGGACCACAGCAGGATCGCCACCAGCGCCCAGCCGCCGTGGCCCGGCTCGGCGAATTCCGGCGGCTGGGCGAAACCGTCGGCGGTCTGGCGCAGGCATTCCAGCGCATAGAGGTAGGTCGCGGCCCAGATCACCAGTTCAAGCAGCCAGCCGGCCACCGGCAGCAGGGCCAGGTAATGCGCCAGGGTGAACGCCACGAGGCCGGGCAGGGCGGCCGCGCGCAACGGATAGCGCAGTGCTTCCGGCAGCTGGCGTGACAGCGGTTGGCGTGGATCGAGCAGCTCGATTCTTGACATGCCGGATCCCCCCTCAGCGCTTGCCGCCGAAGATCCCACCCAGCACACCACGCAGGATCTGCCGGCCGAGCTGGCTGCCCACGGTGCGCACCATCTGCTTGCCCATCGTCTCGATCATGCCCTGACGACGCTTGGTGCCGAACAGCGCGTCATGCACCGCGCCACCCCAGGCCGAGCCCGGCGTTTCGTCGGCCCCCCTGGTGGTGGCCTCGGCGGCGACGGCGGCGGCTGATGCGGCCTTTTCATCGGCCCGTTTGGCCAGCATTTCGGCGGCCGATTCGCGGTTGATGGTGGTGTCGTACTTCGCGCCCACCGGTGAGCGCTGGCGGACCGTGGCGCGCTCGGCGTCGGTGATCGCGCCGATGCGGCAGCACGGGGTGGTCACCAGCACCTGTTCCACCGGTGTCGGCACGCCGCCCCTGGCCAGGGTGGAGGCCAGTGCCTCGCCGACGGCGAGCTGGGTGATCGCCACGCTGACATCAAGCTTCGGGTTCGCCACGAAGGTTTCCGCTGCCGCTCTGACCGCCTTCTGGTCGCGCGGGGTGAATGCGCGCAGCGCATGCTGGATGCGGTTGCCGAGCTGGCCGAGGATCACTTCCGGCACGTCGTCGGGATTCTGCGAGCAGAAATACACGCCTACGCCCTTGGAGCGGATCAGCCGCACCACCTGCTCGACCCGCTGCAGCAGCGCCGGCGAGGCGTCGTCGAACAGCAGATGGGCCTCGTCGAAGAAGAACACCATCTTCGGTTGGTCCAGGTCGCCCACTTCGGGCAACTGCTCGAACAGCTCGGACAGCAGCCACAGCAGGAAGGTGGAATACAGCCGCGGCTTCATGATCAGCTGATCGGCGGCCAGCACGTTGATGATGCCGCGGCCGCTCATGTCCTGGCGCATCAGGTCGGCCAGCTCCAGCGCCGGCTCGCCGAAGAACTGCTCGGCACCGTCGCTTTCGAGCTTCAGTAGCGCGCGCTGGATCGCCGCAATGCTCGCTGTGCTGATCAGGCCGTAGCGGCTCGAAATGTCCTTCGCATTGTCGGCGGCAAACGTCAGCAGGGAGCGCAGGTCGGCCAGGTCGAGCAGCAGCAGGCCTTGTTCATCGGCGACCTTGAACACCACTTCAAGCACACCTTCCTGGGTGTCGTTCAGGTCCAGTACGCGGCCGAGCAGGGTCGGCCCCATCTCGCTGATGGTGGCGCGCACCGGATGGCCGAGCTTGCCGTAGATATCCCAGAAGATCACCGGGTTGGCCTGCGGCTTCCAGTCGCTGAGCCCGAGTCGAGCCAGACGCGCCTTGAGCTTGTCGCCGGGCTCGCCGGCAGCCATCGCCAGACCGGCCAGATCGCCCTTGGCATCGGCCAGGAAGCACGGCACCCCGAGCCGCGAAAAACCCTCGGCCAGCACCATCAGCGAGACGGATTTGCCGGTGCCGGTGGCGCCGGCGATCATGCCATGGCGGTTGCCGTAATGCGGATCCAGGCTGACGCTGGCGCTGTCATTGCGGCCGATCAGGATCTCGGTCATGGCTTGTGTCCGGTGGGTGTCGTCCGATTGTAGCCAAGATGAGATGGCTGTCATGTTCTGGCACGGCTGCGTTGAGTGAAGGCGCGGTGACGGTTATGGTGGTCGTTTTGCGCGGGTGAAGTTTGTGATGTTGTTGCGTTCTGCTGTTCGTTCTCTGTGCTTGGCCCCGCTTGCGGTCGTCTTTGTCTTGCTCGCGGCGTGTGCGAGCGTCGGCGGCGCCCAGCCATCGACGTCGGTCAATCCATCGGCATCGGTCAATGCGCTTTACGGCCAGCTCGACCAGGCCAGCCAGGGCTACGAGATCGCGCTGCAGCAGGCGCGAGCCGGCGACCAGCATGCGTCGCAGTTGACCCTGAGCCAGTCGCTGGATCAGCTGAAGCAGGCGGCAGCGGCTTGCGGCAATACCGAGGACTGCGATCCGCAGCGATTCTTCTCGGTGTTCGACCATCTGCTGCGGCTGAAGGACGGACATTTTGACGATGGCCCGGAAATCGACGGCGACGTCGACGCGACGCAGGCAGCACTCGCCACCGGCAAGACCGGCGCAGCAAGCCTGCCGCAGGCGCAGCGCAGCGTTACCTTGCTGCGGGGGCAGAAGCTGTCCGAGCTGATCGCGATGAACGGTGCGGTCAAGTCGGCGCTCGAGGACTGGCTGACCTGGCGGCGTCCCAACCTGATCGCCGCCTACGTCAACTATGAGCATCTGCGCTATCAGATGTGGCCGCAGTACCAGAAGGCCGATCTTCCCGAGGCCTTGCTGTTCGGCATCATGGCCAAGGAATCCGGCGGCAAGGTGAATGTGGTGTCGCGCTCGGGCGCGGCTGGGCCGCTGCAGTTCATGTACGCCACCGGCCTGCGCTTCGGCCT
>JAPHUU010000099.1 GCA_026193555.1 Rhodanobacter sp. | reverse complement strand
TCGGTGGCACGGGTCATGGCGACATACAGCAGACGGGCCTCGTGGGCTTCGTCTTCGCCGGTTTTCGGTATCAAGCCGAGGTAGGGAATGATCACCAGCGGGAATTCCAGGCCCTTGCTGGAATGCATGCTGACCAGCTTGATGGTATCCCGGACCAGGAACAGCGCGCCCTTGCCGCCCTTGTCATCGGCCAGGCGGCAGGCAAGGCCGGCCTGATCCAGCGCCTCGCGCAGCTTCTCGCCCTGCCAGTTGAAGCGATAGATCACCGCGATGTCGTCGAGGCGACGGCCGTGTGCCAGCTCGTCGCGGATCTGGCTGATCAGGATCGCGAGTTCCTCGCGGGCGCTGCCGGCGCGGATCAGCTCGGGTACGGCACCACGACGCCCGGCGCTTTCCGGTGTGACCAGGGGCACGCCATCGTCCTCGCCGGCCTGCGCATCGAGCAGCTCGCTGGCGAAGCTGCGCGCCACCGAGAGGATTTCCAGCGTGTTGCGGTAGTTGAGCTTGAGGATGGTGGTGCGCCCCTGTGCCTGCACGCCGAGGCTCTTCCAGGTGAACTTGCGCCGGGCGGCATGGCCGTTGATGTTCTGCGCGTCGTCGTACAGCACCAGCAGCGAGTTGGTGGCCGGGTCGATCATCTGCACGATCAGCTTGTACCAGTCCGGCTCGAAGTCGTGGCCTTCGTCGATCAGCACCGCGCCGTACTGGAAACGCGGGATCTGCCCGCGCTCGACGCCATCGATCACCCGTTGCACCATCTGCTCGAAGAAGTCCGCGCTGCCTTGCGCGGGCAGTTCGACGTGGTAGGCAGTCAGCATCTTGCGACACCACTTGTGGAAGTTGTAGACCTGCACCTTCTCGCTGAGTCCGCGCTCGCCGATCAGCTGATCCAGCCGCGCCGCCAGCGTCTTGTTGTAGCAGAGCACCAGAATGGGCTTTCCCAGCTCGCGCGCCAGCTGCATCGCGCGAAAGCCAAGAATCATCGTCTTGCCGGAGCCGGCCACGCCGTGGATGATCCGGTGCTCGTCGCCCAGCGAGCGGGCCAGCTGTTCCTGCTGGGCGTCCATCACCTTGACCAGGTCAGGAATTTCCAGCGGCCGGCTGATGGTGTCCACGGCGTCGAACAGGCCGAACTGCCCTTCACCGAGCGCCACCCGGATCTCCGGAAACAGGTGCCAGCGCACGCGATCGATCTGCGGCAGGGTCAGCGCGACGGGGAATACCTGCGGAAACATCGCCCACAGCCGTTCCTGGAAGACTTCCGGGTCGACCGTGTCGTAGATCTCATCGCGGCACAGCGCAAGGTGGGCGGGGATCACCGCGTCGAGTCCGCCATCGGCGAACTGCTGGCGGCTGATGTTGGCCAGCACCACCCCCCACGCCCACGGCATCACCAGCTTGCCGGCGTGTCTGGTGCCGGAGGGGTGGCGCAACGCAGGATCGCGTTCCAGCACCACGCCGATCTCCAGCGCATAGGCGCGTGCCTGCAGCAGCGGGTTGTTCTCCTTGACCAGGCCGCGCTCGGTGACCAGGGTGAACTGGGTGCTGTCGGCATGGCAGATGGTGTCGGGCTTCCAGTCCTTGACCTCCAACACCAGCATGCCGCGGCGTGGATGGAACACCACGAAATCCGGCCGGCGCTGCCTGAGTCCGATCGGAACGTCGTACCACAACAGATAGTCATCTTCGAGCTTGTCTTCCAGGCGTTCGGAAAAGCGTTTCTCGCCGCCGGTCATCCTGGGCAGGCAGCTGTGGCGGGTCGGAATCAGCGTGGCCATCCTGTATCCATCGAGGTTGCTGCCGTCGAAAGTAGCCAATCGCGGCGGAGTGTCAACGCTGAAGTTCTCGCCGTGCAGGTCGATACCGCGGTTATGATCGAATGGTGACAGCGTCGAGGGCGCGGCAAATGGCCTTGATCGATACTCTTGGGAGGTATGGTCCGTGAGCGCGTGATGCCGATCCATGTTGAAACACTATCGCTGATCAGTGGCATGCAGGCAGCCGTCATGGCGGTAATGCTGTGGGCGGGCACCTATGGCGATGCTGGCACGGCGCGTACCAGCCTGCGCATCCGCGCCACGGCGCTGGCGCTGGAGGCGGCGGGGTGGGGCACGCTGGCCGCGCATGCCTATCTGTCGTCGACGCAATTGCTGCTGGGCGGCAATGCCCTGAACCTGATCGCCCAGGGCCTTGGCGTGGTTGCCC
Source organism: Rhodanobacter sp. (assembly GCA_026193555.1). Lineage (GTDB taxonomy): Bacteria > Pseudomonadota > Gammaproteobacteria > Xanthomonadales > Rhodanobacteraceae > Rhodanobacter. The sequence continues at coordinate 76 of JAPHUU010000099.1, read as the reverse complement.
TGCGCATGCTGCTGAATCAACCCCTGCGCTGGCGACTGGTGCTGGCGGTAGGGGGCATCGGCTGGCTGGGCGTGGC
>JAPHUU010000121.1 GCA_026193555.1 Rhodanobacter sp. | reverse complement strand
GCTGTCGCTCAATGGCGTCTCGGTCGACACCGGTGTGTGGCTGACGCTGGCCTCGGCTGCGCTGTACGGGCTGCATATCGTCTGGCTCGGCCAATGGTCGCGACCCGATGAAGCATTCGGCATGTCGGCGGTGCAGATGGTGGCGATTGCCGTAGTCTGCCTGCTCGCCACCGCACCGCATGGCCCGACGCTGCCGCCGGATCGATCAGCGTGGATTGCGGTGCTGTACATGGCACTGGTTGCCGGTGCCGGCGCGATGCTGATGCAGACATGGGCGCAGGCGCATATTCCGGCTGCCCGCTGCGCGATCATCATGACCACCGAGCCGGTGTTCGCCGCCGCCTTTGCGGTGGCGCTGGGCGGCGACGTGCTGACCTGGCGCATGCTGGCCGGTGGCGCGCTGGTACTGGCAGCGATGTACTTGGTGGAGCTGATGCCAGGACGCGCCGAGGTCGTCGGGGAGTTGCCGGCCGAAGCGATGCATCACGAGGTTTGAGCGCGCAGGCTCAGCTGCGCGAATGCGACTGCCGGGCGATCCGCGTGAGGTAGATCACGATGGCCACGTTGGTCAGCAGTACGCCAAGCTTGAACCAGCTGAAACGCTGCGTCGTCTCGTACAGCTCGATCGGAATCAGGGAGGCGGTGGCGATCACCGTGAACCATTCGGCCCAGCGCTTGCGCAGCCACAGCCCGATGCCTTCGGTGGCAAACAGCGAGGCATAGCCCAGCGCGACCATGCCGAGCGCCACGAACCGGCTCGGGCCGAGCTTCATCAGAGCCTCGACCAGTTGCCAGCGCAAGCTGTTGCTGTCGGTCAGCGAGAGGTGCTCCAGCCAGTGCACCAATCGGTCGACGTTCTGATGGCGCTGCAGATGGAACGCCGCGCCGGCGGCCAGCAGCAGCCCCAGCGTTTCGAACCCCTTGTAGATGGCGATCACCCGCAGCCCGAGGCTGTGTTGCGATTCGGGCGAAACCTGGGGCAGGGCAATCTCTCGGTCGGGTTGCTGGGTCATGCTGCGCTGGGCGGAGGGCAAGAGCGCGATTGTGCTGGCCCGGCCCGGAACATGCCACCCCGTCCGGCTTGACGGCGCCATGGGTGACCGGCACGCTGCACCGATGAATCTCTTGCTGCTCCGCAATGCGCAGGTCCATGCGCCCGAACCGTTGGGTCAGCAGCATCTCCTGCTGGGCGGCGGTCGCATCCTGTGGATGGGCGCCGAGCTGGCGGATCTGCCCGCGGCGCTGTCGGTGCAGACGATCGATCTGCAGGGGCGCCGGCTGTTGCCCGGGCTGATCGATGCCCATGTGCATGTCACCGGCGGTGGCGGCGAGGCGGGTTTCCGCACACGGGTGCCGCCGCAGGGGGTGTCGCGTTTCACCCGTGCCGGGATCACCACGGTGGTCGGCCTGCTCGGTACCGACGACGTGGCGCGCGGACCGCAGGATCTGCTGGCCACGGTATACGCGCTGCGCGAGGAGGGGCTGAGCGCGCTGGCCTTCACCGGTGGCTATCACCTGCCGCCACGCACGCTGACCGGCACGGTGCGTGGCGATCTGGTGTTCATCGAGGCGCTGATCGGCATCGGCGAGGTGGCGATCAGCGATCACCGCTCCAGCCAGCCGACCCTGGACGAACTGCTGCGGCTGGCGGCGGACGCACACGTCGCCGGGTTGATGACCGGCAAGGCCGGCGTGTTGCATCTGCATCTGGGCGATGGCCCGCGCGGGCTGGAGCTGGTGCGCCAGGCGCTGGCGCAGAGCGAACTGCCGCCGCGGGTATTCCACCCGACCCACGTGAACCGGCGCAAGGCGCTGTTCGACGAGGCGCTGGCGCTGGCCGCGCAGGGCTGCACGATCGACCTCACCGCGTTTCCGGTGGAGGAGGGCGAGGATGCCTGGAGCGCCGCCGATGCGCTGCTGCGCTATCTGGACAGCGGTACAGCGGCCGAGCGCATCACGATCAGTTCGGATGCCGGCGGCTGCCTGCCGGTGTTCGACGCCGAGGGCCATGTCTGCCGGATGGGCGTGGGCGAGTCCGGCGCGCTGCTGGAAACCCTGAATGACGTGGTCCGCCGCGGCGTGCCGCTGGAGCGGGCGTTGCCCGCATTCACCAGCAATCCGGCGCGCCTGCTGCGGCTGGCGGACAAGGGCCGGATCCGGGTTGGCGCCGATGCGGATCTGCTGGCGCTCGACGCAGCCGGCGCGGCGCATGATGTAATAGCGGGTGGCGTGGTGCACGTCCGCGCCGGTCGCGTCGAACATCGCGGCACGTTCGAGAACGAAAACTAGATGTTCGCTGCGTCAGCATGGATCGCGTGATCCGATGGGCCCAGAGAACCGCATGACATCGAAAAAAGCAGAGAATCAGATGAGTCCCAGCAGGGTGATGGAAGGGGAGCAACGCGGATGGATCGTGCCGATCGGCGGCGCTGAGGAAAAAGAGAACGATCCACACATTCTCGAGCGCTTCGCGCAACTGTGCGGTGGCAGCAGCGCGAACATCGTGGTGATTCCCACCGCGAGCCAGCTGGCCGCTACCGGACCACGCTACGAAGCCCTGTTTCGCGGGCTCGGTGTCGGCGAAGTCGATGTACTCGACTTCGACATGCGCCGCGATACCGAGGAAAAAAGCCGCCTCGAACGGCTCGATCGCGCCACCGGCATTTTCTTCACCGGCGGCAACCAGCTGCGTCTGTCGACCATGATCGGCGGCACGCCGGTGGCGCAGCGGATTCGTGCGCTGAACGCCCGTGGCGTGCATGTCGGCGGCACCAGCGCCGGAGCGGCCATCCTCAGCGAGCACATGATCGCGTTCGGCAAGGAAGGCCTGTCGCCGACGGCCGGCAGTGTGCGGCTGGCACCGGGGCTGGGTCTGACCAACCGCTTCATCATCGATCAGCATTTCAGCCAGCGCGACCGGCTCGGCCGGCTGATGGCCGCGCTCGCCTACAACCCGTATGCGGTCGGCATCGGTCTGGACGAGGACACCGCCGCCTTCATTTGCCCGGACAACACGCTCGAGGTCGTCGGCAGTGGCGCGGTTACCGTGCTGGACGCAGGCAACCTGCAGTTCTCGTCGATGGCCGATGCCGGCGAAGACGGCACGGTGTGCATGCTCGGCCTGACCATCCATGTACTGATTGCCGGCGCCACCTTCAATCTGCAGACACGCCACGCCTCGGCGGGCAGCCTGGCGACACCCAAGCAGACCTCGTGACGCACGTCTTCCGTCACGCATTACCGATCCAGGGAAACCCACATGCGCATTCTTGAACGTTCCGTTTTCGTCGGCCCGTCGCTGTATGCGCACTTCCCGGTGATCCGGCTGGAGCTGGACCTGGGCGAGCTGGAGCAGTGGCCCACCGGCAAGCTGGGCGCCGGCTTCGTCGACGGCCTGATCGCCGCGCTGCCCGGCCTCGCCGAGCACGGCTGTTCCTACCGCGAACCGGGCGGCTTCATCCGCCGCATGCGCGAGGGCGATGGCACCTGGCTCGGCCACGTGCTCGAACACGTGGCGATCGAGCTGCAGAACGTTGCCGGCGAGGACGTCACCTTCGGCAAGACCCGCAGTGCGGACCGGCCGGGTGTCTATTCGGTGGTCTACGAATACGTGCAGAAGGAGGAGGGTGTCGCCGCCGGCGAGCTGGCCCTGCGCCTGCTGGCGTCGCTGCTGCCGGCCGATCTGCAGCCGGGCGGCAGCGTGCCGGAGGGTTGGCTGTGGCCGGTCGCGCGCGATGAGTTCATCCGTTACGCGCAGCGCCGCGCGCTGGGTCCGTCGACCGCCTCGCTGGTACGTGCGGCCGAGCAGCGAGACATTCCATGGCTGCGCCTGAACGAGCAGTCGCTGGTGCAGTTGGGTCACGGCAGGTACCAGCAGCGGATCCAGGCCACAGTCACCGGCCGCACGCCGCATATCGCGGTGGAGCTGGCCGGCGACAAGGAAGAGACCAACAAGATCCTCGCCTCGCTGGGCCTGCCGGTGCCGCGGCAGATGCTGGTGCAGAGCGAGGATGCCGCGCTGCGGGCGGCGCGGCGGCTTGGCCTGCCGGTGGTGACCAAGCCGTTCAACGGCAATCACGGCCGCGGCATCTCGATTCACCTCAGCAGCGAGCAGGAGATCCGCGACGGCTACGCCGCGGCCCGCGAGCATTCGCGCTCGGTGATCGTCGAGAACTTCCTCAGTGGCGACGACCACCGCCTGCTGGTGGTCAACGGTGAACTGGTCGCCGCCACCCGCCGCACACCCGGCCACGTGGTCGGTGACGGCAGCAGCACGATCGCGCAGCTGGTGGAGCTCGTGAACCGCGATCCGCGCCGCGGCATCGGCCACGAGAAGGTGCTGACCCGGCTGGAGCTGGACGCGCAGGCCGCGATGATGATGCAGCGCATGGGCTACACGGCGGACTCGGTACCGCAGGCCGGCGAGACGGTATACCTGCGCTCGACCGCCAACCTGTCCACCGGCGGCACCGCCACCGACGTCACCGACATCATCCATCCGGACAACCGCGACATGGCGGTGCGCGCGATCCGCGCGATCGGGCTGGATGTCGGCGGCGTCGATTTCCTCTCGACCAACATCGCCGAGAGTTACAAGAGCATCGGTGGCGGTATCTGCGAGGTGAATGCCGCACCCGGCTTCCGCATGCATGTGAGCCCGAGCGAAGGCACGCCGCGCGATGCGGCCGGTCCGGTGATCGACATGCTGTTTCCGCCGGGTGCGCCGGCACGCGTGCCGATTGCCGCCGTCACCGGCACCAACGGCAAGACCACCACCGTACGGATGCTGGCGCACATCACCAAGATGGCCGGCTACACGCCCGGCCTGACCACCACCGACGGCGTCTACATCGATGGCCAGCGCACGGTCGAGGGCGACATGACCGGGCCGGTCTCCGCGCGCATGGTGCTGTCCGACCCGCAGATCGACATCGCGGTGCTGGAGACCGCGCGCGGTGGCCTGCTGCGTGCCGGCATGGGCGTGCCGACGGTCAATGTCGGCGCGGTGCTGAATGTGCAGTCCGACCATCTGGGCCTGAAGGGCATCGACACGCTGGAGCAGCTGGCCGAGGTCAAGCGCATCGTGATCGAGGTGGCGCAGGACTGCGCCGTGCTGAATGCCGACGACCCGAACGTGCTGAAGATGTCGGGCTATACCGACGCGAAGGTGATCTGCTACGTCACCATGAATCCGTCGCATGCGCTGGTGCGCGAGCACGTGCGTGCCGGCGGTCGTGCCTGCGCGCTAGAGGCCGGCGTCAACGGCTCGATGATCACCCTGTATGACAAGGGCAGCCATATCCCGCTGCTGTGGACGCACCTGATTCCCGCCACGCTGGAAGGTCGCGCGCTGCACAACGTGCAGAACGCGATGGTCGCTGCCTCGATGGCGTTCTCGCTGGGTATCAAGCTCGATGCGATCCGCCAGGGCCTGCGCACGTTCGATACCACGTTCTTCCAGGCGCCGGGACGCATGAACGTGTTCAGCGAGCATCCGTTCAAGGTGCTGTTCGACTACGGCCACAATGCGCACGCGGTGTCGGTGATGGCGGATCTGGCCGGGCGGCTGGATGTGACCGGTCGGCGCATCGTGGTGCTGGCCGGCCCCGGCGACCGCCGCGACGAGGATCTGGTGGCGATCGCGGACGCGGTGGCCGGGCGCTTCGATCACTACATCTGTCGCCGCGACGATGCCTTGCGCGGGCGCGATGGCGACGAGGTGCCGCGGTTGCTGGCGCGGTCGCTGAAGGCCTCTGGCGTGCCGGATGAGGCGATCTCGATCATCGCCGACGAGCAGCAGGCGATCGACGCTGCGCTGCACATGGGCCAGACCGGGGACCTGCTGCTGGTATTCGCCGACGCACTGGTGCGTTCGTGGAAGCAGATCATCAAGTTCCGCCCGGAAGGTGCCGTGGCGGTGGCGAAGGCATCGGGCGCGACGGTGGTCGCGAGCGCGCCGGTGATCGAGCCGGTGTTCGACGAATCGAGTTTCGCCGCGCTGGGCGACGTGGTGCGCGATGAACGCGGCGTGCATTTTTCCCGCGAGAGTGACGATTGAGCCAGCCATCGGATTCCCTGCCGTTCGACGATTCGCGCCGGCTGACCGGTGCCAATCTGTACTTTGACGGCACTGGCGCGGTACTCGAGACGATCGGCGTGCCGCTGGACGAAGCGTTGCTGCAGGGGTGGCGTTCACGCATCGAGCGGGCAAGCCGGGCACTCGGCTGGGACGCGGCGCCGATGGTAGTGCGCCGTCACCTCGGCGGTGCGGCGCTGGCCATCGGCGCGCCGGTGGATCAGCTGTTCACCGCGACCGAGGTGAACGAATGGGCGTGGCTGGCAACCCTGGCCGAACGACTGGCGCGGGATGCGGGACTGCATGCGCCGGGCCATCCCGCGGCGTGGGACGAGGACTGTGCGAGGCACACGCTGCGGTGCTTCGCGGCGGCCGAGCGGCGGCCGCCGCTGCTGGCGCTGGTGCGGGCGGCCCAGGCACACGGGCTGACCGTGCTGGTCGACGACGAGACGCTGTCGATCGGCGCGGGCACCGGCGGACGGAGCTGGGCGCTGTCGCAACTGCCCGCGGCCGACGCGGTGCCGTGGCATGCCCTGCACGATGTCCCGGTGGCGCTCGTGACCGGTTCCAACGGGAAGACCACCACGGTACGCCTGCTCGCCGCGATGGCCCAGTCGCACGGCTGGACCGCCGGTTACAGCTGCACCGACGGCGTGGTCATCGATGGCGAGGCGATCGAGGCCGGCGACTTTTCCGGCCCGGCCGGTGCGCGTGCCGTGTTGCGTGACATGCGCGTCGAGGCCGCGATACTCGAGACCGCGCGCGGTGGCATCCTGCGCCGGGGCCTTGCCGTGCAGCGTGCCGACGTCGCGGTGGTCACCAATGTCAGCGACGATCATTTTGGCGAGTACGGCATCCACGATCTGGACGGCCTGGCCGAGGTCAAGCTGACCGTCGCGCGGGTGCTCGGGCCCGGCGGCGTGCTGGTGCTGAATGCGGACGATCCGCTGCTGGCCAGGCAGGCGGTTGGCCAGCCGGTCGCACGTGCGTGGTTTTCACTGGACG
>JAPHUU010000444.1 GCA_026193555.1 Rhodanobacter sp. | reverse complement strand
CGGTCGCGACCTGTTCGACACCCGCCCTGCCCATGCGGTGCCGCTGGAGCAACTGCGCGAGCGGTTGCGGGCTCGCCTCGGCGAGCGCTGCCTGCAGCGGCTGCGCCGCACCGTCGACCCCCGCCCCGAGTTCGCCCAGACCGCAGTGGACGGCGCGGAAGGTTCCGTTGCTGCCGATGCGCCGCCACGACCGACCTGGTTGCTCGATCCGCCGATCCCGTTGCGTGATCCCGCGCCCATCCTCCTGGCCGGCCCCGAGCGGCTGGAGACCGGCTGGTGGGATGGCGGCGACCTGCGCCGCGACTACTACGTGGTGCGCACCAGTCAGGGCCAGCATGCCTGGGTGTTCTGCCCGCCGGGCGAGCCGGGACGCTGGATGCTGCACGGGTGGTTCGCATGAACGCCTATGCCGAACTGCACTGCCTGTCGAACTTCTCGTTCCAGCGTGGCGCCTCCAGCGCACGCGAGCTTTTCGAGCGGGCCAGAGCCTGTGGCTACAGCGCGCTGGCGATCACCGACGAATGCTCGCTGGCCGGCATCGTGCGCGCCCACGAGGCAGCACGCGACACCGGGCTGAAGCTGGTCGTCGGTGCCGAGTTCCAGTTGCAGGACGGTCCGAAACTGGTGCTGCTGTGCGAGACGCTGGCCGGCTATGCCGCGCTGTGCGCGCTGATCACCGTTGGCCGGCGCGCGGCGACCAAGGGCAGCTACCGGCTGCGGCGCGAGGACCTGGCCGATGGCCTGCCCGGCACGCTGGCACTGTGGCTTCCCGGCCACGTGCCGGACCCCGAACACGGCGCCTGGCTGCGTGCACTGTTCGACGACCGCCTGTGGCTGGCCGTGGAGCTGCACTGCGGCCCCGACGATGCGCGCCGCCTGCACGCGCTGCAGACGATCGCCGCCGCGCTGGACCTGCCACTGGTGGCCAGCGGCGACGTGCACATGCACGTGCGGCGCCGGCGCGCGCTGCAGGACGTGCTGACCGCGACCCGTCACCACCAGACCGTGGCCGCCGCCGGCGCCGTGCTGTTCCGCAATGGCGAGCGGCACCTGCGCACCCGCGAGGCGCTGGCGGCTGTCTATCCCGCGGCGCTGATGGAAGCGTCCGTGCGCATCGCCGAGCGCTGCTGCTTCAGCCTGACCGAGCTGCGCTACCGCTATCCCGCCGAACTGGTGCCGGACGGCCACACCGCCACCAGCTGGCTGCGCGATCTGACCGAACAGGGCCTCCGCTGGCGCTGGCCCGACGGCGTGCCGGACAAGGTGCACGGGCAGATCGAGCATGAGCTGGCGCTGATCGCCGAGCTCGCCTACGAGCCCTACTTCCTCACCGTGCACGACATCGTGCGCTTCGCCCGCCGCCGGCGGATTCTCTGTCAGGGCCGCGGCTCGGCGGCCAACTCCGCAGTCTGCTTCGCGCTCGGTGTCACCGAGGTCGATCCGGCGCGGATCAACCTGCTGGTCGAGCGCTTCATCTCCCGCGAGCGCAAGGAACCGCCGGACATCGACATCGACTTCGAACACGAACGGCGCGAGGAGGTGATCCAGTACCTGTATGCCAAGTACGGCCGCGAGCGTGCCGCACTGGCGGCCACCGTGATCAGCTACCGCGGCAAGAGCGCGGTCCGTGATGTCGCCCGCGCGCTGGGACTGCCGCCGGATCAGGTCGACCTGCTGGCCAAGGTGTTCGCCTGGTGGGATGGCGAGGAAGCACTGGAGGATCGATTGCGCGAGCGCGGCTTCGATCCGGCCAGCCCGGTGCTGCAGCGGGTGCTCAAGCTGTCGACCGAGCTGCTGGGTTTCCCGCGTCACCTGTCGCAGCACGTCGGCGGCTTCGTGATCTCCGACCAGCCGTTGTCGCAACTGGTGCCGGTCGAGAACGCGGCAATGCCCGAGCGCACGATCATCCAGTGGGACAAGGACGACCTGGATGCGCTCGGCCTGCTCAAGGTCGACTGCCTGGCACTGGGCATGCTGACCTGCATTCGAAAATGCCTCGACCTGCTGCGCCAGCACCGGGGCCGCGACCTGACCATGGCCACGATCCCGGCGGAGGATCCAGCCACCTACGCGATGATCCAGCGCGCCGACACCGTCGGCGTGTTCCAGATCGAGAGCCGCGCGCAGATGGCGATGCTGCCGCGTCACCGGCCGGAGAATTTCTACGACCTGGTGATCCAGGTGGCGATCGTGCGGCCCGGCCCGATCCAGGGCGACATGGTGCACCCGTACCTGCGTCGCCGTCGCGGCGAGGAGCCGGTCGACTACCCGTCGGAGGAGCTCAAGGCGGTGTTCGAGCGCACGCTGGGCGTGCCGCTGTTCCAGGAGCAGGTGATGAAGCTGGCGATCGTGGCGGCCGGTTATACGCCGGGCGAGGCCGACCAGCTGCGCCGCGCGATGGCCGCGTGGAAGCGCCACGGCGGCATGGAGTCGCATCGCGAGCGGATCACCCGCGGCATGCTCGAGCG
>JAPHUU010000057.1 GCA_026193555.1 Rhodanobacter sp. | reverse complement strand
TTGCGCGAGGAGCTGGAGCGACTGGGCGCCACGCTTTCCGGCAATCACGGCAAGGCCAGCAAGCCACCCTCCCGACTGGCCGAACACGTGGCGTCGATCGTCGATGCGCTGCGTGCGCCGAGCACCGCCGACCCGGGCACCGCGGAGCAAGCGCGAACGACCTTCCCGGAATCCCCGTCGGCCATCCCCGAGCCACGTTCGGCGCCTGCGGCACCCGCGCCGACGATGGCGGTCCGTTCGGATCTCGGTCGCCGCCCCGCACAACTGCCGGTGGAACGCATCGTCACCCTGTTTGTGGTGGCGCGCGACAGCGGGCACTTCAACGGTGCGGACCTGGTCGTTGCCGCCGAAAAAGCCGGCCTCGAGTTCGGCGACATGGGCATCTACCACCGCCTGCTCGACGGCAAACGCGAACTCGGGCCGATCTTCAGCGTCGCCAACATGCTGAAGCCGGGCAACTTCGACCTTGGCCGGCTGGACCTGCTGAGCACACCGGGCGTGAGCTTCTTCATGACCCTGCCGGCGCCGCTGCCGGCGCTCGATGCGTGGGACGCGATGCTGCCCACCGCACAGCGGCTGGCCGAACTGCTGGACGGCCTGGTGCTCGACGAGGAGCGCAACGCACTCAGTCGTCAGCGGATCGCCCACATCCGCGATCAGCTGCGCGGCTGGGATCGCGACCACGAAGGCAAGGAAATCATCTTCGGCCGCTGAGTGCCCTGCGGCGACCGTGTGGCACGGGCAGGGGCGAACGGGGTTCCGCCGGATGGAGCCCCTGCGGGCTGATCTGCTATCGTGACGGGCTGTTCAAGCCATCGGCGTCGTGATGACCAGCACCGCAAAGGGTTCCGTGCCCGACCCGTCCAACTCCCCGGGCATGCCCCCACGCAACTGGGATGCGCTTCGCCACAAGGTGGTCGGCCGCTTCTTCAGCCCCTTGTTCAGCAACGCCGGCAGCCATCTTTGCGCGCCGGGCCAGCTGCCGACGCGGGGCATTCATCGCATCCTCGTGTGTCGGCCCAACCATCGGTTGGGCAACGCGGTGCTGCTCAGTCCGCTGCTGGCGGAACTGGAAACGCTCTATCCCGGTGCGGAGATCGACATGATCAGCGCCGGCGATGCCGCCCAGACGCTGTTCGCGACCCGCTTCCAGATCCGGCGGATCGTCGGCTTGCCGCGCAAGATCGCCCGCCACCTGTGGCTGACCGTGCGGCAGCTGCGGCAGTTGCGGAGCGACACCTACGACCTGGCGATCGACGCCTGCAATGGCTCGCAATCGGGTCGACTGCTGCTGGCCATCGTCAACGCGCGCTACAAGGTGGGCTTTCCGGACGACAGCCAGCATGAGGTTCCCCCCGAGTGGGTCGGGCGGATCAGCCCGCCGCATCTGGCCCAGCGCAATGTGTTCCTGTTGCGCACCGCCTACGCCGGTGCCATCGAGCGGGAGTACCCGCCGCTCAACGTGGGGCTGTCGGCCAGTGAGCTGCAGCAAGCCGGATGCACGCTGGACGCCATCCTCGGCGCCTCCGGGCAGACTCGGACACAATCGGTCGTCGGGATTTTCGCCAACGCCACCGGTGCCAAATGCTATGGCGAGACGTGGTGGAGCGAATTTCTCGCCAGCTTGCGGACGGCGCGACCGGACCTGCGGATCGTCGACGTGCTGGCGGAACACGGGCGCTCACAGCTCGGTGAGAGGTTTCCGACCTACTACACGCGTGACCTGCGCAAGCTGACCGGCGTGATCGCGAACATGGATGCGTTCATCAGCGCCGACTGCGGCGTGATGCACTTGGCCGTGGCCAGTGGCACGCCGACCTTCGGTCTGTTCTCGGTGACCGATCCGGTGAAATATGCGCCCTACGGCGGCCACAACATGGCGTTCCACACCCGTGACGAGACGGCGACATCCACGGCGGCCAGGGCCGGCGAATGGCTCGACCGGGCAGCGCCGGCGAAGTGACAGGAGGCTGGCGCGGCTGAGCCGCCAGCCGGCCGCAAACCTCGGCCAGATCGTCCGCAAGATCGGCCAAGGCGAGAGCCCTCGCTGGCGCCGACATGCCTGGCGACGCACAATGCCCTTCACATCCGCGACTACGGGGAGCAGGGCACCATCGCCATGCCCTTCGACATGACAGGGCTGAACGAGTGGGGCCATTCCCTGCTTGTGATGGACATGATCAATCACCCGCGGCAGACCGGCGGCCATGGCATTTATCCGGGGCGGGCAGCCGGCGGACAAGCTGCCTCGACACACGGGGCACATCAACCGGCGTGGCGTGGACCGGCCGAAATTACGCATCTTGACGTGGGGTAGCCACACATGAATGCCAGGACAGCTTTTTCCGAAGCCTCTCGATCGAAATCGGGCGCGAACGACAATCTGAAATCCATGCCTCTGCCGGAAATGGAGCAGCGACTGGAGTCGTCGCCGGATGGCCTGACGCAAGCCGAGGCGCAAAGCCGGCTGATCCGGTACGGGCCGAACGCGATCGAGGAGAAAAAAACCAATCCGTTGCTGAAGCTCCTCGGCTACCTGTGGGGCCCCATTCCATGGATGATCGAAGCGGCCGTCGTGCTGTCGGCGATTGCCCGCCATTGGGTGGATTTCGGCATCATCCTCGTGCTGCTGCTGGCCAATGCACTGGTCGGGTTCCTGGAGGAGTACCAGGCCGGCAACGCCATCGCCGCACTGAAGGCCCGGCTTGCGATCAAGGCGCGTGTCAAACGGGACGGAAAGTGGCAGAACCCGGCGGCACGCGAACTGGTGCCGGGCGACGTCATCCGCATGCGCCTGGGCGACATCGTGCCGGCGGACGCGCGCCTGCTGGAGGGCGACCCGATCGAAGTGGACCAGTCCGCGCTGACGGGGGAGTCGTTGCCGGTCACGCGCAAACCGGGCGACGTGGTGTTCTCGGGCTCGATCATTCGCCAGGGCGAAATCGAGGCG
>JAPHUU010000451.1 GCA_026193555.1 Rhodanobacter sp. | reverse complement strand
GCGGCGTCCAGCACGACCTGTTCCAGTTGCCACCACACCGCGGTGGTGTGCAGCTCCTGGTCGGGCAGGTTGACCGGGCCGTAGCCGATGTTCTCGTGCGAGTAGAAGCGGATCTTCTTGTAGCCAGGTACACGCCGCACCACGTGCACTTCGCCATGGTGGGCGTGGCCGCAGCCGGCGTGGTTGCTGTCGAAGCAGTCCAGCACCTTCAGTTTGGTGTAGTCGATGGCGTCGGTGTAGTAGTCGACCTGGGTGCGCGTGACATAGGCCTTGCGACCGGTCCAGTCCAGCCGCTCCACCTGGTAGGGGGTGGACTGGATCATGTGGATGGCGCCTTCGTACAAGGTCACCGCGGCGGCGGAATAGTCGACTTCGGCGATGATGGTCTGGCGCCCGTCGGTGCGGTCGACCACCACGAAGTTGCCGTCGGCGACGGAACGCAGCGACACCGCGATGGCCGGGTAGCTGTCGGCGATCCATTCCCAGCGATCACCTTCGCGATGCAGCACGCCTTCCTCGCCAAGTACCTCGAGCCAGGGCGTGGCGACTTCCGTGCCGAACATCTCGTCGCCGCTGAATGGCAGCTCGAACGCGGCGCAGCGGATGTGGTCAAGCAGGATCAGCGGTTGATCGGGCTGGATCCGCGCGTGCTCGGGCGTGGCGCCCTGGAAGAATTCCGGATGGCGCACCAGGTATTGATCGAGCGGGTCGGAGCTGGCCACCAGCACGCCCAGCGCGGACTGCTGACGCCGGCCGGCGCGACCGAAGCGTTGCCACGTCGCCGCGACCGAACCGGGATAGCCGTTGAGCACGACCACGTCGAGGCTGCCGATATCCACGCCCAGCTCCAGCGCCGAGGTGCTGACGATGCCGTCGATGCTGCCGGCGCGCATCGCGCGCTCGGCCGCGCGGCGCTCCTTTGGCAGGTAGCCGCCGCGGTAGGCGCGGATGCGCGGCGGCTTGCGCGGGTCGTGGTCGAACACGTCCTTGAGGTATTTGGTGAGCACCTCGACCATGCTGCGCGACTGCGCGAACACCAGCGTCTTCATGCCCGACTTGATCGCCAGTCGCGCGATGCGGTTGGTCTGCGAGCGGGCGGAGGCGCGCAGGCCCAGATCGGGGTTCACCACCGGCGGATTCCACAGCAGCACGTGCTTGTCGCCGGTGGGCGCGCCGCTTTCGGTGATCGCGGTGACGGCGTCCTCGATCAGCGCCTCGGCGTGTTCCTGCGGGTTGCCGATGGTCGCCGAGCACAGGATGAACTGCGGCGTCACGCCGTAGAACGCACACACGCGCTTGAGCCGGCGGATCACGTTGGCCACGTGCGAGCCGAACACACCGCGATAGGTATGTACCTCGTCGATTACCACGTAGCGCAGGTTCTCGAAGAACTGCGCCCACTTGGTGTGATGCGGCAGGATCGCCTGGTGCAGCATGTCCGGGTTGCTGACCACGATGTCGCCGTGCAGGCGGATCGCCTGGCGCGCGTCGCCCGGGGTGTCGCCGTCGAAGGTGAACGCCTTCACCCCCAGCTCGCCGGCCTGGTTCAACTCCAGCAGCTCCGCCACCTGATCCTGGGCCAGCGCCTTGGTCGGAAACAGGTATAGCGCCTTGGCGTTTTTCTGCATCGCCGCCGCGATCACAGGCAGCGTGTAGCACAGCGACTTGCCCGAGGCGGTGGGCGTGACGATCGCCACGTGCGCGCCGGACTGGCTCGCGTTCCACGCCTCTGCCTGATGGCTGTAGAGCTGCTGGATGCCGCGCGTGCGCAGGGCCTGCGCGAGGGCAGGTGGCAGATCCTCCGGCAGCGGCGTGAACGCGCCGGCCGAACCCGGCACCACGAACGCTCCGGTGATGCGCGAGGCGTAGCGTCTGGACAGCCGCTGCGCCAGCGTGCGGCCGTCACCGGGATCGCGCAGCATGAGTTCGTCGGCGGTGTCGTAGCGGTCTGGCAAGGCGTTCATGGCGTGTCCCCGGTGGCGTCGGGGGGATTAGGCAGGGGTGATGTCTCATCCGGTGAGATGACGTTGCCGCGATGGCGGTGATTTCGTGGCGCGGACAGCGCAGAATCCTGCTTGCGCGCGCTCTGCCGCACGTTCACTCGACGCTGCTGCAACTGCGCTATGCTCGGGCCACGTTTCGGGGAATGGATCGCCATGCAACGTGGACTGATCACTGCCGTCGTGTGCTGTGGGGCTGCGGGCCGCCGCCAGGCGCCGCAGGAAACCACGACGGCTAGCCACACGCCGATTGCCGCAGGCCGGCCAGGGCGGCAACCGAACGGCCACCTCGCCGCCATCGAAGCGGTCAGCCTCACTGGCAACCAGCGAACCATGCGCGCTCACGTTGAGGCGATGTCGCAAGCCGTCGATGACACCGGAAAACCACGCCGTTGTTGCTCGTCGATGAAGAGCTCTACGCGCAAAGGCACCAGGGAAAGGTTTCACGCCGCAGCATGGTTTGATCGATGGGGGCGATCGCCGGCTCGCCGCGGCGGCTGGGTTCGTCATTCGGGCTTTCGGCACACGCGCCGCGTCTTGGCACGCGTCATTCACCGCAGAAACGCATGGGCACCCCGCTGTAACAGGCGGTTTTTTATGGTCGGTACATTCCGAAACGCCGCGCCTCTCGAGCGCTGCAGCTATCGACAAGGATGAAAATGATCAGAAACGACCTTTTATCCACGTTGTTTGCCCGCGCATCGAGACGGTCCTCCGCGCGATCCGCGGCGGAGGATCGCCAGAACGAGTTGGGCGTCACCGTCCGCTACCGGATGACCCTGGTCGGCGACATCCAGCGACGACATGCAGAGGCGACCGTTCACATGCGTTCCCTGCTGGACGCCTGCCGCGACAAGAACATCGACAAGGCGATCCAGAGCATGCAGCAGTTCGCCGGCACCTTTCGCCAGATCGGGCTGAACCGCAGCATGCTGCTTGGCCCTTACCTGCGCTGGGGCCTGCAACGCGACCGCGCCGCCACGATCCAGTTCGAGTCCGCCTACCAGGATCTGATGCAGTCGACGCTGCTGATCGAGGTGATCCTGTCCGACTACCTCGGATCACCCTGGGACAGTGACCGCCAGCGCCGCTTCGTGCACGTGGTGGTGCGCCTGGCCAGCCTTTTCAGCCGTGGCGTCCAGCTGGAAACCACGGTGATGCTGCCGCTCTACCTGCCACCGGCCCAGTACCACTACGTGAGGGACTCCCCCAGTCAAGAAAGTGCCAACGCCCGCCTGATGCGCGCTTCCTGAAGGCGGCCACGGCCGACGGCGCATCCCGCCGCGGTGCGTCTGCGCAAGGGCCTGCGCTACAGCGTCAGGGGATCGGCCGCATACACCCCAGACAGCGGCGGGCTCGGCTTTCTCAGTGGTAACGGCCGAGGCCTGCATGTGCCTGCGACGCAACCAGGCCGAGCGATCACTCAGGCCTTGACGTTGATCGTCTGGCCGATCGTCTGCCCGGACGCATTCACAGTCGGTGCTGGCGCAGGGGGCGCTGCAGCGACCTTGGCACTGTCGTCGCCGTCACCATCATGGTCCGCACCGACCTCGGCGGCCTCCGGCGTACGTATCGGGGAATGAAGCGGGGTGCCACTGCCAATGGAAGCAATGTTCATCGGTGGGTCCTTGATGGTGTGGGGATGGATTACGCATTGATTGCACGCGTTATCGGCAGGCACGTCGATACCTTTAGCCTGATCGATGCCGGCATCGCCTGTGTTGCCGCTACAGGCTGCAGCAAGGCGTTTGCAGGGAGCGAGACTGACTTTCTCCCAGATCCAGCATGAGCCAGCGAAAAACGGCGCCGTATCGCTACGGCGCCGTTTCTGATTCAGCGGTGGTCTCAGCGATCAGAGCGCTTCGAAGATACCCGCCGCGCCCATGCCGGTGCCGATGCACATGGTGACCATGCCGTACTTCTGCTTGCGCCGGCGCATGCCGTGGACCAGGGTGGCGATGCGCACGGCGCCGGTGGCACCGAGCG
>JAPHUU010000265.1 GCA_026193555.1 Rhodanobacter sp. | reverse complement strand
TGCCATGTTTGTCCAGTTCCTGCACGAAGGCCTTGTCGATCTTGAGCATGCGCAACGGCAGTGAGTGCAGGTAGCTCAGCGAGGAAAAGCCGGTACCGAAATCATCGAGCGCAGCGCCCACTCCGGCGCTGCGCAGCCGGTCAAGCGTGTCGCGCACGCGCTCGGGATTGTCCAGCAGAGCGCCTTCGGTCACCTCGACGATGAGGCGCCGCGGCGGCAGGCCGGTGCGTGCGAGCAATTCCAGCAAACGGATATCGAAATCCTCGTGGCGAAGATGTCGTGCCGACACATTGATCGTCACGAACGTGTCGCCCTCGCCGTGCTCCCGGAACCCGGTGCAACTGAGTTCAAACATGCGCCAGTCGATCATCTCGATCAGCCCGCTGTCTTCGGCAATCTTGATGAAGTCACCCGGAACGAGGATGCCGCGGCGGGGGTGGTTCCAGCGGATCAATGCCTCATAGCCCACCGGCTCGTTGACATCGAGCCGGCAGACCGGCTGAAAGTACGGTTCGAACTCGTCATGCAGCAGTGCATGACGCAGATCGGCTTCCAGCGTCAATACATCCACCACGTCCTTGGCCAGCGTCTCGTCGAACATCTCGAATCGCTTGCGACCCCGTTCCTTGGCGCGATACAGCGCGGTATCGGCGTCGCGCAGCAGGTCGTCGCTCTTCAGGTAGTCGTGGTCACCAATCGCTATCCCCATGCTGGCGGATGGCTCCAGCTCCTTGCCCGCCACCTGCAGCGGTGCACCCAGCACGCGCAGGATGCGCTGGGCCACCTTTGCTGCCGTCTCGGGCAACGGCACGTCCTCCAGCAGGATCGCGAACTCGTCGCCGGACAGCCGCGCCACCACGTCCGGATCGCGCACGCAGTACTGCAGCCTGCGGGCAATCGCCTTCAGAAATTCGTCGCCGGCCAGATGCCCGAGGCTGTCATTGATCACCTTGAAACGGTCGATATCGAGATACAGCAGCGCGCAGTGCCGCTCCGGTTGACGCCGCAACAAGTTCAGCACCCGGTCGAGCCGGTCACGCAGGAAGGCGCGGTTGGGCAAGCCGGTCAAGGTGTCGTGCATCACCTGGTGCTTCAGCTGCTCCTGCACCTGCTCGCGCTGCTCGATCTGCTGGCGCAATTCCTGGGTGCGTTCCTCCACCCTCTGCTCGAGCTGCACATTGGCCTGATGCAATGAAATGGCCGTGCGCCGGCGATAGATGCTGTTGGCGATCTGCAAGGCGGCGAAGGACAGCAGCTCCTGATCCGCCTCGCTGTAACCCGCACCCTCGACATAACTCTGCACCACCACCAGCCCGATCACCTCGTCACTGGCCAGCAACGGCACGCCAAGCCAGCTGCTTGCAGCGGGGCGAGTATCGCTTGGCGCAACCTCGCCCGCCCGGACCAGCACGTCGATTTGAGCAAAGCTTCCCAGCAGCGGACGCGCACTGCGCAAGACGTATTCACTCAGACCATTGCCAAGCGGACGCGACGGTCTGCTTCGTGCGTCGGCATCCACGTAATACGGAAAGTCCAGCGTGACGCCGTCGTCGGACCGTAGCGCAATGAAGAAATTCTCCGCATTCAGCAGTGCCCCGACCACGGCATGAACCCGCTCGTAGAACGTGTTCTGGTCGATATCGGCCGTGGCCAGCTGGGCAAGCTGAAACAGCGCCGCCTGCAGCTTCTCGGCACGCTGCCGCTCCAGGATCTCCTGTTGCAGTCCGCGATTGGCTTCGGCCAGTTCCTGTGTGCGCACGCGCACGTGCAGTTCCAACGCGTCCTTGCTTTGCTTGCGTTGCAGCGCGGTGAGGATGTGGCTACCGACGAAACCCAGCAGTTCGCGATCCTCCGCCGTGAAGATGATGCCCGGCCTGTAGCTTTGCACCACCAGCGCGCCATGCACCTGCCCGTCCAGCAACATCGGCACACCCAGCCAGTCGGTGCTGTCGGGACCCACATTGAGCAGGGTTCCTTCAATTTGTGCACGCAGCTCGTCGGAACTGCCCATCAGCGGCCGACCGGTGGTCAGTACATGATGGGTCAGCGTGCCGCGCCAGTCGTCCAGCAGCGTCTCGCACGTGGTGTCCTGCCCCTCGGTGTCGGCGACGTCGGCGTAGTAGAGGAAACGCCAGGTGCGGCGCAACGGATCGTGCCGCACGATGAAGAAGTTCTCGCCGTACATCAGCGTGCTGACGATCGCGTGGATGCCGCGCAGCATCTCCGGCATGTCCAGCGCGGAGCCGGCCAGATCGGCGATCGCGAACAGGGCACGCTGCAGATTTTCCGAACGCTCCAGCTGCTTGTGAGAACCATGCAGGTCCCTCAGTTCCAGCGCCTGCAGCAATCGCTGGGTGGCCAGAACGAAGTTGCTGGCGAGCCGCCCGCGCAATGTCGATGCCACCTGTGGCTCGCTGAAGCGCAGCAACAGCACGACGCGCTCGCGCAGCAGCAGCAGCCATGCCGCCTGCCGACCATCCTCGCTGAGGCAAAGCCCATCTCCGTCAAGTGCACCTTGCGCCCAGGCATGTTCGGCTGGAGTCACCGCGGCACCATGGACGGCATGCTCGCCGCAGTCGCCGCACAACAGACTGGCCGTGTCGCCACCGGGCAGGGATTCCGCCATTGCCACGATCACCGCGCCGACTTCCATCGGCGTCACCGCCCTGATCAGTCGGCTCAGCCATTCGTGCTGGACGGCCCCGGCCGATGGTGCCAATCCCGAGGCGCGTTGCTGGTTCATCTGACTGACGCTCCTCCAAACCGGACAATGGCGACCGGTATGCAATGCACGAACACGTTGGCGCATGGCACCGGCATGGAGCCGATCCATCGCCGCACACCGACAACACTGACCCGTATGGAAGACATCGGCCGCGACGGCGGCCGCTTGAGCCCGCGCCAGTTTCCCACCGGACGAAGATTGTTGGGAAGCGGCAATCCGGGGCGGTCGATCACGGCCATCGGCACATCCTCACCCTGGACGCCCGCAGGCGGATCCTGCGCATCGACGATATACCGGAAGCGAATCGTGTCCTGTGCCGTATCGGGCGGGGCGATGAAGGAGTTCTCCGCGTACAGCAACTTGCCGACGATGGCATGGATGCCGTTGCGGCGCAGCCGCCCTGGCAGCAACCGGCAACCACGACCCATCCGACCGGTCGATGTCTGCCTGCCATGAGCTGCGCAGATGATCCGGATCGTGCAGCCCCCACGGCACGCTGGTCACCTGCCACCCGGCCGGGCCGGTGCCAGAGCGACAATCACCGCAGCCACTTCTTCAAACCGGTTGCCCGCCGTGAGTCGACTCAGCCAGGTCAACGGCACACTGCGTTCGGCCGGCATCGCATCAACAGCTTTCAGATGCTCCATCTCGGTTGCGCTCTCCTGTCACCGCGGGGACAACCCGTGCTCGCCAGCATACCCTTCGATCTGCGGGAGGGAATGTCGATTCCGGCAACCGGCGTGTCATCGGCATGCAGCCAGTGGTGCATGTCGATAAACTCTGACATTGACCACGGCATGGCGCACTGGCCCGCAAAGTGCGTGCCGCCCATCATCCGCCGGCCAACCGGAGGCAGCCAGGCCTTGCCACGACTCATCGGCAGGCCTGGATCACAGGTTTTTCGCACGCATGCTCACCGACACGACCAAGGACGCGATCCGCGCCGCCTATGCACGCCTCAAGGACGGGCTGCCCGGCTTCCGTGCACGCGCATCGCAGGGCCGGATGATCGCCGCCGTGGCCAAGGCACTGGCCACGGCCGGCGGCGTGGCGGTGATCGAGGCACCGACCGGCACCGGCAAGTCAATGGCCTACCTGATTGCCGGCATGGAAGTGGCTCGCTTCCAGAAGAAGAAGCTGCTGATCGCCACCGCCACGGTGGCACTGCAGGAGCAACTGGTGCAGCGGGACATTCCACTGTACCTGCAGCTCAACGGCATCGAGGCCAAGGTGGCGCTGGCCAAGGGGCGCGGCCGCTACCTTTGCCCGCGCAACCTGCGCATGGCGGCCAACAGCCTCAACGATTCCGGGCAGATGGGCCTGGCCGGCTTCGATGCGGATCTCACGCTGTGGGCGAAGCCGCCGCAGCCACGCGACAAGCAGGCGCTGGGCAAACTGGCCGCCGCCTTCGACGACGGCGAATGGAACGGCGACATGGACAGCGCGCCGGATGCGGTCAGCGACCTGCTGCGCCCGATGATCACCACCAGCGCCGGCGGCTGCACCAACCGCAAGTGCGGCCAGTTCATGGCCTGCCCGTTCTTCACCGCACGCCGTGCGGTGGACGACGCCGAAATCATCGTCGCCAACCAGGACCTGGTGCTGGCCGACCTCACCATGCCCGGCGAGGACGAAGGCTGGGGTGGCGTGATCCTGCCGCGGCCGGACGAGACGCTGTACATCTTCGACGAAGGCCACCACGTGCCGGGCAAGGCGATCGATCGCGGTGCCGCCGAGGTCTACATGACGGTCACCGTGCGCCAGCTGAGCCGGCTCGGTCGACAGGTGCACGCGGCGTACTCGCTTACCGACAAACCAAGCCTGGGCAAGCTCAGCCTCGACCAGGGCGACGAGAAGCTGCAGGAACTGAGCAACGCGCTGGAGGAACTGGAGAAGGAGATTCGCCTCGGCTGGCTGCCCGATCCGGCCGACAGCGAACCGATGTACCGCGGCTCACTCGGCCAGCTGGCCGAACCATGGGTGGAGCATGCGCGCGCGCTGAGCATCTACACCAATGAAGTGCAGCGCTGGCTCATCGCGGTACGCCGCGCGGTGGTCGAGATGACCGACGGCGGCCCCACCCAGGAGGCGCTGTCGCGGGAACTGGGCATCGCGCTGGAGCGGATCGAGAAACAGGCGCGCTGCTGGCGCGCCTGGTCGGCCAGCGATCCCGACGATGCACCGCCGCTGGCGCGCTGGGTCACGTTGGCCGGCGATCAGCAGCTGGTCTGCCACGCCTCGGCGGTATCCGCCGGCGGCCTGCTGCGCAGCGTCCTGTGGGGCAATGCCAGCGGCGTGGTGCTGACCTCGGCCACGCTGAGCGCCGGCGGCAACTTCCGCGGCTTTGCCGACGCCATCGGCCTGCCCGACGAGGCGGTAACGCTGAGTCTGCCCTCGCCATTCGACCTGCCCGGCCAGGCGCGGCTGGAGGTGCCGGCGATGCGCACGCTGCCCGATGCACGCGAGGCGCACGCCGAGGAGATCAGCGAGTGGCTGGCCGACAACCTTGACTGGGATGCCGGCAACCTGGTGCTGTTCACCTCGCGCGCCAAGCTCGACCGCGTGCTGCAGAAGCTGCCGATCGCGCAGGTCCGCAAGGTCCGCGCCCAAGGCTCGCTGGGCAAGTCGCAGCTGATCGCCGAGCACTGTGCCGACATCGAGGCCGGCAAGGGCAGCACGCTGTTCGGGCTGGCCTCCTTCGGCGAGGGCCTCGACCTGCCGGGCAAGCTGTGCGAGACGGTGGTGATCACCCAGCTGCCGTTCGCGGTACCGACCGACCCGGTCGGCGCCACCTATGCCGAATGGCTGGAATCGCGCGGCCGCAATCCATTCATGGAGGTCAGCATTCCCGAGGCCACGCGTCTGCTGACCCAGTATTGCGGGCGCCTCATTCGCAACGAGACCGACCGCGGCCGGATCGTGCTGCTGGACCGGCGAATCGTCACCAAGCGCTATGGCAGCGGCATGCTCAGGGCGCTGCCGCCGTTCCGGCAAATCATCGAGCGCACCGCATGAGCGGAGCGATCATTCGCGCCGGGCACGGCGTACCCAGACCGTGGAAAAACGGTCTGGGCACCACCCGTGAGCTGGCCGTCCATCCCGCTGATGCCAGCAGCGACGATTTCCTGTGGCGGATCAGCATTGCCGAGGTCGACAGCGCCGCGCCGTTCTCGCGCTTTCCCGGCATCGACCGGCACATCGTGCTGCTCGACGGCGCCGGCTTCGGGATGACGCTCGACGAGGGTCGCCAGCACGCCCTGACCGCACCGTTCGCGCCATTTGCCTTCCCCGGCGAGGCCGGCGTTGCGGTGACCCTGATCGCCGGCCCCACCCGCGACTTCAACCTGATGGTGCGGCGAACACAGGCGCGCGGCACCGTGACGGTCTGGCAGCACGCGGGCTCCCGGTCACTGGCGCCGGATTGCGTGCTGGTCTATGCCGCCCGCGGCGAGATCGACACCGATGACGGTCGGCTGCAGGCCGGCGATGCCTGGCGGCCGATGGCACCCACTGCCGGCGACCTCGCCCTGCGCGACGGCGCGGTGGCGCTGGTGGTTCACGTCGCACCACTGGCCTGACCGATGCAGCCAGCACCGGGAGTGCTGTCGGACTTTGGTTGGCCGGTCTGCGAATCCGTCTGTGCGGTCCATATTCCCGCCGAT
>JAPHUU010000147.1 GCA_026193555.1 Rhodanobacter sp. | reverse complement strand
CCTCCATCATGGCCGACCCTACGTGGCTGGTGATCGCCTGACCCAGCCGCAGCTGGCTCGCACCCTGGAACAGATCGAAAAAGGCGGCACCCGCGCGTTCTACAACGGCGCGATTGCGCGCAAGGTCGTTGCCGCCAGCAAGGCGAACGGCGGCATCCTGTCGATGAAGGATTTTGCCGACTATGCAGTGAAATGGGATGCGCCATTGCAATGCGCCTATCGCGGCTACACGATCGTCGCGGCACCGCCACCGAGTTCCGGCGGCACGACCATCTGCCAGATCCTGCAGATCATCCAGCCCTACCCGCTCGGCAGCTGGGGCTACGGATCGGTCAAGAGCGTGCATTATCTGGTGGAGGCCGAGCGCCGTGCCTTCGCCGATCGCAATACCTATCTCGGTGATCCAGCGTTTGTGCACAACCCGATCGACCAACTGCTGGCGACGGCGCACGTGGCAAAGATGCGTGCCGGCATTGCTCCTGACAAGGCCACGCCGTCGTCCGAGATCAAGGGCAGCCTGGGGGCGATCGAGGGCACCAACACCACGCACTACTCGGTGGTGGATGCTCATGGCAACGCCGTCGCCGTGACCTACACCATCAACTACCTGTTCGGCGTCGGCCAGATCGCCGGCGATACCGGCTTCTTCCTCAACAACGAGATGGACGACTTCACCTCCAAGCCGGGCGTGCCGAATACCTTCGGCCTGGTGCAGGGCAAGATCAACCAGATCGAACCGGGCAAGCGCCCGCTCAGCTCGATGTCCCCGACGATCGTGCTGCGCGGCGGCAAGTTGTTCATGGTCACTGGCAGCCCCGGTGGCTCCACCATCATCTCGACCACGCTGGAAAGCTTTCTCAACGTGGCCGACTTCGGCATGAACATGCAGCAGGCGGTGGATGCGCCACGCCTGCACGAGCAATGGCTGCCGGACCAGGTGTTCGTCGAGCCGGGTCTGTTGACGCCGCAGACACAAGCCGAACTGGAAGCCATGGGCCATCGGTTCAAGCAGGTCACATCCTGGGGCGCGGATGAGGCGATTCTGGTCAACCCGAAGACCGGGCTGCTGGAAGGGGCCAACGATCGTCGCCGGCCGGCCGGACTGGCGGCGGGTTACTGAGACGTAACGAACCGACCTGGGAACCCACCGACCCTGGTGGACGGACGAAGTGGCGGAGCCCTCCCCTTCGCGTGCCGCCATCTCCATTTCGTTTGCCATCGCTGCTCAATTGGCGGACCTGCTCTGCTGGTGAGCAAACGTGGGGGCGCTGGCCGGCTTTTATTTCCGCGACAGATCCATTCAAATCCGGCAGCACAAGACGGCACGGCAAACATATGCCGACAAAAGAGAAACTTCTGGCCCGGCCGGGGAAATGGCATCGCCCTGCAACGTATTATCTTGCGATGATCGCATTTACATTTAGTCTCATTTGAATATAGATTCACATGAAACTAAATTCGCCCGAAATCAAGCCTCCCCGTCTTCAACTTATTTCCCTTTTCTTTTAGTGCCTTGCGTCACCTAAATCACCGTCGCTCCGCACCGAAATATGGGCACAATGCGGCATGTTGACGCACGTCACAAATTCACCTAACTTTAACACTGTCGCTGTATTGCACGGATCGGCTGCGCGATACGAATGCAGATTATATCTGTCAACTTTCCCGCCATTTTCTGATTGTGGAGATGTGAATGAATTACCGTTTGATCCAACGCCCGCTGGCTGCAGCGATTCTACCTTTGCTCGGCATAGGTCTCACCCTCGCAACTCCCACGGCACAGGCTGCAGATGCCGCCACCGCGAAGAACACCAAACAGCTGCAGCAGGTGGTTGTCACCGGCACCCGCGCCAGCAACCGGACCGTGGCCGACTCGCTCGCCCCGATCGACGTACTGACGCCGGCAGATCTTGCTGCCAGCGGCGCCAGCGATCTGGCCAGTGCGCTGAACACCTTGCTGCCCTCGCTGGATTTTCCGCGCCCGGCGATCAACGACGGCAACGATGCCGTGCGTCCGGCGACCCTGCGCGGCCTGTCACCTGATGATGTGCTGGTGCTGGTCGATGGCAAGCGCTACCACACCACCAGCCTGGTCAACTACCTGCCCTCCCTCGGCCAAGGGTCTGCGCCAGTGGATCTGAACTCGATCCCGATGTCGGCGATCGACCATATCGAAGTGCTGCGCGACGGCGCGTCGGCACAGTACGGTTCCGACGCCATTGCCGGCGTGGTCAACATCATCCTGAAGCACGGCGCCAGAGCCGGCAGCAACGACATTTCGATCAACGGCGGCATCATGGACAAGGGCGACGGAGCCCAGAACGGTGTGTCCGGCTCGTTCGGCCTCCCGCTTGGCGGCACCTCGGCCAATGGCGATTCGCCGGGTTGGGTGCGGCTGTCGTGGAACTACTCGAATGTGATGAACACCAATCGCGCCGCGAACACCGACCGTTCCAGCAATCTCAACCCCAACAACCAGAACGCCGCGGGCTTTCCGTACGAGCGTTACGGCGACCCGGCGGTGGTGACCAAGCAGGCGCTGATCAATTTCGGCTACACGCTGTCGCCGAACGTGGACCTGTACGGCTACCTCAACCTGAGCCAGCGCGACGTCACCTCGAATGGTTACTACCGTGCCGCAAACAATCACCGCAACACCACTGCGATCTACCCGAACGGTTTCCTGCCGCAGATCGTCAACACGGTGAAAGATGCGTCGGCGGTGTTTGGCGCCAGGGGCATGACCAGCAGCGACTGGCACTGGGATGCCTCGGCGGATTTCGGCTACAACAGCATGCTGTTCGTCATCAACAATACGCTGAACATCAACGAGTTCCTTTCCACCGGCTCCAGCCCCACCACGTTCCGGGCCGGTACGTTCGGCACGAAGCAGAGCGTGGCCAACATCGACCTGAACAAGGAGTACTCACCGAGCTTCCTGCCCAACCCGGTCACGGTCGCGCTCGGCGGCGAATACCGCAAGGATCAGTACAGCATCAAGGCCGGCGAGCCTGGCTCGTACTTCTTCGACCCCACGACGATCAGCCCGGTCGATGGACAAGTGGCCCCCGGTGGCTCGCAGGTCTGGCCGGGGCTCTCGCCCGAGGTGGCGGGCAACTTCAGCCGGCACAGCGAAGCGGCCTACGTTGATTTCGAAACCGACCTCAGCGCCAAGCTGTCCGCCGGCCTGGCGGCGCGCTACGAAAACTACAGCGACGCCGGCTCCACCAGTTCGGGCAAGTTGTCGCTTCGCTATCAGCTGACCGACACGTTTGCCTTGCGCGGCACGGTATCGAACGGTTTCCGCGCGCCTTCGCTGGCCCAGCAGAACTACGAGTCCGTGGTAACGGTCATCCCGCATGGCGTACTGGAGCAAGTTGGTACCTTCCGCACCTCCAGCCCGGTCGCCATTTCCCTCGGTGCCAAGCCGCTGAAACCGGAAACGTCGACCAACTTTGGCATTGGTGCGGTGTGGCAGCCCACCAATGACTTCAACGCCACCCTTGACCTGTATCGAATCAAGATCACAAACCAGATCCTTTACAGCGACGCGATCGCGGTCACGCCGACTGTGGCCAATGGCGAAGTATCTGAAGCGCAGTTCTTCGTCAATGGTGGCTCCACCCAAACCACGGGTGGCGACCTGATCTTGAACCAGCGTGTCGATTTGGGCTCCACGGGTCAGCTGAACCTCGGCCTGAGCAGCAATTTCAACTCGGCCAAGTTCCTGACGGTGACCAGCCCGGCCTTCGGCCGCAGCAGCCAGGGCCTGATTACCAAGTCGACGCCACGCAACAAGAACGTGCTCTATGGCGACTGGGCCGTTCAGAACTACCACCTGCATGCGAACTTGACGCGCTACGGGCCCTACAAGCGGGTGGGCTTCACACCGGCAGGGGATCAAACCTTCTCCGCAGCATGGCTGCTTGATCTGTCTGCCAGCTATCGCTGGAACGCGTTCACCTTCACTGTCGGTGCCGACAACGTGACCGACCAGTACCCTGACAAGGTACTGCCGACGACCAACAACGAAGACTACGGCAGCGGCCTGCAGTACTCCCCGCTGTCGCCGTTCGGCATGAACGGTCGCTACTGGTACGGCAAGGTCACCTACCGCTTCTGACCTCGACCGCGCTCGATTGAACCAGAACGGGGCGTTCCGGCTGTTGCCGGGGCGCCCCGTTCTGCTTTGCTCAGCTCGCGCTCAATACCAGGTGCCCGTGGGCCGCATCGACGCAGACGGTACTTCCGGGGGCATAGCGCCCCTCCAGAATTTCGCGCGCCAGCGGATTCTCGAGCTGCTGCTGGATCGCCCGTTTCAGCGGCCGTGCACCATAGACCGGATCGAAACCGGCGTCGCCCAGCAAGGCCAGCGCCTCGTCGCTGACTTCCAGCTTGAGCTGGCGCTCGGCCAGACGCTTTTCCAGGTAGGCCAGCTGGATCCTGGCGATCGCACGGATCTGGGTCTTGTCCAGCGGGCGGAACACCACCAGCTCGTCCAGTCGGTTGATGAACTCGGGCCGAAAATGCGCCTGCACCACGCCGAGCACCGAGGCCTTCATCTGCATGTACTGCTCTTCGGCATCGCGTCCATCGCTGCTTTCCGCCGCTTCCTGGATCAGGTTGGAGCCAAGGTTGGAGGTCATCACGATCACCGTGTTGCGGAAATCGACGGTGTGGCCCTGGCCATCGGTCAGGCGACCGTCGTCGAGCACCTGCAGCAGGATGTTGAACACGTCCGCGTGCGCCTTCTCCACTTCGTCGAGCAGGATCACGCTGTACGGCCGACGACGCACCGCCTCGGTCAGATAGCCACCTTCCTCGTAGCCCACATAACCGGGTGGCGCACCGACCAGCCGGCTCACCGAGTGCTTCTCCATGAACTCGCTCATGTCGATGCGCACCATCGCATCGGTGGTGTCGAACATGAACTCGGCCAGCGCCTTGCACAGCTCGGTCTTGCCCACGCCGGTGGGGCCGAGGAACAGGAACGAACCACTGGGCCGGTTCGGGTCGGAAAGACCGGCGCGAGCGCGGCGGATCGAGTCGGAGACGGCATGCACGGCCTCGTCCTGGCCGACCACGCGCTTGTGCAGATCGTCCTCCATGTGCAGCAATTTTTCGCGCTCGCCCTCGAGCATCTTGCTGACCGGGATGCCGGTCCAGCGTGCAACCACTTCGGCGATTTCCTCGGCGGTGACCTTGTCCTGCAACAGCGTGAATTCCTGCTGCTCGGCCGCCTGCGCCACGGCGAGCTGCTTTTCCAGCTCCGGCAGGCGACCGTACTGGATTTCGCTCATCTTCGCGTAGTCCTGCCCGCGTTGCGCCGTCTCCAGTTCGAGTCGCATCTGTTCGATCTGCTCCTTGACCTTGGTCGTACCCTGCAGCGCGGCTTTCTCGGATTTCCAGATCTCGTTGAGGTCGGAGAACTCGCGCTCCAGCTTCTCGATATCGTCCTCCAGATCGGCGAGGCGCTGCTTGCTGGCGTCGTCCTTTTCCTTCTTCAGCATTTCGCGCTGGATCTTCAGCTGGATCAGCCGGCGCTCGAGACGATCGAGCTCCTCCGGCTTGGAGTCGATCTCCATGCGGATGCGCGAGGCCGCTTCGTCCATCAAGTCGATCGCCTTGTCCGGCAACTGGCGGTCGCTGATGTAGCGATGCGACAGCGTGGCGGCAGCGACGATCGCCGGGTCGGTGATCTCCACCCCGTGATGCACCGCGTAACGCTCCTTCAGCCCGCGCAGGATCGCGATGGTGTCCTCGACGCTGGGCTCGCCCACGAAGATCTTCTGGAAGCGGCGCTCCAGCGCGGCATCCTTCTCGATGTACTTGCGATATTCGTCCAGCGTGGTGGCGCCGATGCAGTGCAGCTCGCCGCGCGCCAGTGCCGGCTTGAGCATGTTGCCGGCGTCCATCGAGCCCTCGGCCTTGCCCGCGCCGACCATGGTGTGCAGCTCGTCGATGAACAGGATCACCCGACCTTCCTGCTTGGACAGGTCGCTGAGCACCGCCTTCAGCCGCTCCTCGAACTCGCCACGGAACTTCGCCCCGGCGATCAGCGAACCCATGTCCAGCGACAGCACGCGGCGGTCGCGCAGGCCTTCGGGCACCTCGCCCTTGATGATGCGCTGGGCCAGACCCTCGACGATGGCGGTCTTGCCCACGCCGGGTTCGCCGATCAGCACCGGGTTGTTCTTGGTGCGCCGCTGCAGCACCTGGATCGTGCGGCGGATCTCCTCGTCGCGGCCGATCACCGGATCGAGCTTGCCCTTTTCGGCACGCTCGGTCAGATCGATGCAGTACTTCTCCAGCGCCTGGCGCTGCTCCTCGGCATTCTCGCTCTGTACCTTCTCGCCGCCGCGAAGTTTATCGATCGCCACTTCAAGGTTCGCCTTGGTGGCACCAGTGGATTTCAACGCCGCACCCAGCTCACCCTTGTCCTCCAGCGCGGCCAGCACGAACAGCTCACTGGCGATGAACTGGTCGCCGCGCTGCTGCGCCAGCTTGTCGGTGAGATTGAGCAGCCGGTTCAGATCATTGCCGACGTTGATGTTGCCCTCCTGCCCGCTGACCTTCGGCAACCGTTCCAGGATCGCGTTGACCTGCTGCTGCAGCGCCGGCACGTTGACCTGGGCCTGGGTCAGCATCGGCGCGGTCGAGCCGCCCTGCTGATCCAGCAGCGCCGCCATCACGTGTGCCGGCGCGAGCATGTTGTGGTCGCGACCCACGGCCAGCGACTGCGCATCGGCCAGCGCCTGCTGGAAACGCGAGGTGAGTTTGTCCATCCGCATGAGTCACTCTCCGTCTGAAATGAAGGCATCAGCTAGTGCTTGCCACTGTCAGCGAAATGCGGACCGGGTCACGTGATTCAAGTCAATGACGGATACATCGGCTTGCGGCTGCGTCAGGGCTCAGGTGCTTTCCAGCCAGATCAGACTGGCAAACCTGCCGCTGCGGGCGCCTTCGCGGCGATACGAATACAGGCGCGGATCGGTCAGCGTATCAAAGCCGCCGCCATGCACGCGGGCAATGCCCGCTGCCGCCAGGCGCTGCCGCGCCAGTGCGGCGAGATCGCAATGCCAGTGCCCCGGGCGAGTCGGCATGAAGCAGCGGGCGGCTTCGCCAGCATGGTCGATGAAGGCCGCACGCACCTCCTCGCCCACCTCGTAGGACGTGGCGCCGATGCACGGGCCGAGCCAGGCGAGGATTCGCTCCGCCGGTATCTGCATTTGCTCCGCCGCCGCTTCCAGCACCCCGGCGGCCAACCCGCGCCAACCGGCATGCGCCGCGCCGATCGCGCTGCCGTCATCGGCACAGAACAGCACCGGCAGGCAATCCGCGGTGAGTATGGCCAGAACCGTACCGGGCAGGTGCGAGACGGCGGCATCCGCCTGCGGCTCATCCGGACTCGGCAACGGCCCCAGCACGGCCACGGTGTTGCCGTGCACCTGGCGCAGCCAGCGGGGGGCCGCCGGCAAGTCCAGCGCCTGCTGCAACACGCTGCGATTGTCGCTGACCGCCTCGGCCTGGTCGCCATTGCGCAAGCCAAGGTTGAAGCGACCGAACGGCGGCAGCGATACGCCGGGACCATCCCGTGTGGTGACCGCCGCGCGGATCTGTCGCGGTGCCGGCCAGTCGGGGAAGATCCATGCGTCAGTCATCGGCAGCTCGTGGAGCTCAGTACTCATCCGAACCGTGCACCGCCAGATCCGCACGCAGCGCCTCGATCAGGGTTGACTGGTCGGCAGGGCGTGGTGCGTCGAACGAGAGCAGTTCACCGCCGATCGGATGCACGAACGACAACCGTTCGGCATGCAGGGCCTGACGACGGAAGCCGCGCAGCACGGCGATCAGCTCGGCACTGGCACCCTTGGGCAGCTTCAGGCCGCCGCCGTAAAGCGGATCACCGAGCAACGGATGATTGATATGCGCCAGATGCACCCGGATCTGATGCGTGCGACCGGTTTCCAGGCTGCACTGCACCAGGGTGTGCGCCCGGAACCGCTCGCGCAGACGATAGTGGGTGACCGCGTGCTTGCCATCCTCCTCGTCGCGGACCGCCTGACGCAGGCGATCGCCCATGTGTCGGCCGATCGGCGCATCCACGGTGCCGCCAGCCACCATGGTGCCCAGCACCACCGCCTCGTACTGCCGTTCGACGTCGTGACGCGACAGCATGTCGACCAGCGCGGTATGCGCCGGCAGAGACTTCGCCACCACCATCAGGCCGGAGGTGTCCTTGTCCAGCCGGTGCACGATCCCCGCGCGGGGCAGTTCTGCCAATCGGGGATCATGGTGCAGCAGCGCATTGAGCAAGGTGCCGGCCGGGTTGCCGGCGCCGGGGTGCACCACCAGCCCGGCCGGCTTGTCGAGTACCAGCAGGTGCTCGTCTTCATGCACGATGGCGATCGCGATCGCCTCCGGCGCACTGCTCACCTCGGGCTCCAGTTCGACCAGCAGCCGCACCTGTTCTCCGCCGCGCAGCAACTGGCGCGGCGGCGCGGCGGCGCCGTCCAGCGTCACCGCGCCGGATTTGACCCAGCCGCTGAGCCGCGAGCGGGAATAGTCGGGGAACATCTCCGCCAAAGCCTGGTCGAATCTGCGTCCTGCCGCACTCAGCGGCACCGTCGCCTCATGCCGGATGGTGGTCATGCCGGGCTCCACGGGCTGAGGCCGGTTTCGGCTATCATGCCTTTTCGATCAAACATCTGAATTCTTTCCTATGCGTCTATCAATGGGCTTGTCCAAGCTGCCGATGTTCAAATTGCCTGCCATGAAGGTACTCGCGGTAATCGCGCTCACCGTATTGATGAGCGCCTGTTCGATCTTCGGCAGCAAGCGTGACAGCATCGACACGATGCCGCTCGAGGCGCTGTACAACAAGGCACATAGCTCGATGGAAAATGCCGACTATGCAGCCGCCACCCGTGCCTATCAGCGTCTGATCGCGCGTTTCCCATCCGGCGAGTACAACGAACAGGCCCAGCTCGATCTCGCCTACTCGCAGTACAAGGACAACCAGCCGGATGAGGCCTATTCAACCATCAACCGCTTCATCAAGACCTATCCGGCCAACAAGCACGTCGATTATGCCTACTACCTGCGTGGCCTGATCAATTTTGATCGCACCAGTGGCCTTATCGAACGCTATGTGTCGCGCACTGGTCAGCAGTCACGCCGCGACCAGGGCTTCAACCTGCAGGCGTTCGACGACTTCTCCGAACTGTCGCGCCGCTTCCCCAACAGCGCCTATACCGCCGATGCGCGGCAGCGGATGATCTATCTGCGCAATGTGCTGGCCCAGTACGAGATCAACGTGGCCGAGTTCTACCTGCGCAACAAGGCCTACATCGCCGCGGCTGACCGGGCTCAGTACGTGATCGAGCACTACCAGCAGGCACCGCAGACCGGCGATGCGCTGGCGATTCTCACCCGCAGCTATCTGGCGCTGGGTCACAAGACACTGGCCGACCAGAGCCGGCAGGTGCTGACGATAAACTACCCCAGCCATCCCTATCTGGCCGACCCGAAGTGGCCGCACCCGGCATCGACGCTGCGCAAGATGGTGCCGTTTTCCGGCCATCATTGAGCGAACAGGCCAGGACATGCAGAAAGCCGGCGATCGCGCCGGCTTTTTTGTGGTGCGCCCGGCAAGTACCGCCCCTCACCCAACGGGGATGTCCTTCGGCCACAACCGAGTGCCGAAAGGGAGAGGGAAAAGGCCGCTCCCCCAGCATCATGGCGAACCATCCTCGGCGTCGCGAATCAATGCCATCCAGAGGTGATGGGGTAGCGTCGTTCGCGCCCGAACGCCCGGGTGGTCACCCGCGGCCCGGGTGCCGACTGGCGGCGCTTGAACTCGTTCAGCAGCACCAGGCGCACTACCCGGCGCACGACGTCGACGGGAAAGCCCTGCGCGGCGATCTCCGCCTGCGACTGCTCGCGCTCGATGAAGCGGACCAGGATGGCATCCAGCACATCGTAGGGCGGCAGCGAATCCTGATCGGTCTGGT
>JAPHUU010000030.1 GCA_026193555.1 Rhodanobacter sp. | reverse complement strand
CTGATCCACCCGATCGCGATGGACGAAGGCCTGCGTTTCGCCATTCGCGAAGGCGGCCGCACCGTCGGCGCCGGCGTGGTGGCCAAGGTCATCAAGTAAGAAAGCTCGTGATGGCGCCGGGATACTTGGAAATGTATCCCGGTGCATCCTTGAGAGACGCGGTGCGGTTGGCGATGATTGAGGAAATATTCGTCTTGCCACTTCACTTCGGCTGAAGTTGTAGTTATACTTCGGAGCTTGCTTGCTGGCCGGTACTGTTCTTGGCTGGCTCACCGCGAAATGAGGCGCAGGAAGTGCTTCGAGTTCGCTGGCCGGGACGGCCTTCGTAATTCAGTGTTGTTGCGGGGCGAAACCCCGGCTGACGATGCCTGTTTTGCGTGACTGGCAGTTTTCTTCCAAGCGAGCATTCGATGCTCGCTTGGATTTTGCGAGTTGGGTGTGGCTCTTGTCGCTCCCAATGCTGTGGTAAAGGGTTGTGCGAACGGCGAGAAGCCGCTTCGTTTCACATTACGTTCTTTCGACAACAGGACACGGTTATGGCGAACCAGAAGATTCGGATTCGGCTGAAGGCATACGATCATCGTCTGATCGACCGCTCGGCCAGCGAGATCGTCGAGACGGCCAAGCGCACTGGCGCAACGGTACTCGGCCCGATCCCGCTCCCGACGAGGATCGAGCGCTACACAATCCTGACGTCGCCGCACGTCGACAAGGATGCACGCGACCAGTACGAGACCCGTACACACAAGCGTGTGCTCGATATCATCGACCCGAACGACAAAACCGTGGACGCGCTCATGAAGCTTGATCTCGCCGCTGGCGTAGATGTTCAGATCAAGCTCGGTTGAGCGACAGACAGGATACGAAGATGAGTATCGGATTGGTTGGCCGCAAATGCGGCATGAGCCGGCTCTTCACTGAAGATGGCCGTTCGATTCCGGTGACGCTGATTGAAGCGACGCCGAATCGGGTGACCCAGCTGAAGACGGACGATAACGATGGCTACAGTGCCGTCCAGGTTTCGGTGGGCACCAAGCGCGCGAATCTGTTGACGCAGCCGATGAAAGGTCATTACGCGAAGGCGAAGGTTGAGCCGGGTCGTGGTCTGTGGGAGTTCCGCGTTTCCGCCGATGACCTCGGCAAGTACGCTGTGGGCGCCGAGATCAAGGCTGACGATGTGTTCAGTGTCGGTCAGATGGTTGACGTCGCTGGTGTATCGAAGGGCAAGGGGTTCCAGGGAACGATCAAGCGCTGGAACTTCAAGATGGGTGACGCTACCCACGGTAACTCGCTGTCGCATCGTGCGCCGGGTTCCATTGGTCAGCGCCAGACTCCGGGTCGTGTGTTCCCGGGCAAGAAGATGTCCGGTCACATGGGTGCGGTCAATCGCACGCAGCAGGGTCTGGAAGTGATCAAGGTCGATGCCGAGCGTCATCTGATCGCGGTGAAGGGTGCGGTGCCGGGTGCAACCGGTGGCGACGTCATCATCCGCCCGACGACGAAGAGCTGAGGAGAGACGCCATGGAACTCAATGTTATTGGCGCCAAGCCGCTCAGCGTGTCGGACGAAGTGTTCGGTGCCGAGTACAAGCAGGCCCTTATCCACCAGGTCGTGGTCGCCTATCAGGCGGGTGGACGTGCCGGTACCCAGTCGCAGCTTACGCGCGGCGAGATGTCCGGTACCACCAAGAAGTTCAAGAAGCAGAAGGGCGGTGGCGCCCGTCACGGTGATTACCGTGCGCCGATCTTTGTCGGTGGTGGCCGTACCTTTGCCGCCAAGCCGCGCAGCTACGAGCAGAAGGTCAATCGCAAGGCTTACCGTGTAGCGATTCGCTCGATTCTTGCCGAGCTGAATCGTGCCGGCCGACTCAAGGTCGTCGAGAGCTTTGGCATCGACAACCCCAGGACGTCGACCATGGTTGCCAAGCTGGCCGAGCTGGAAGTATCCGGGCGCGTGCTGCTGGTCTCCGAGGATGCTTCCGAGGCGGTGTTTCTCGGTGCCCGGAACATCCCGTACATCCAGGTGCTGGACGTGTTGGGGCTGAATCCGGTGAGCCTCGTCGGTTCCGACCACGTGGTGATGACGGTTGACGCGGTGAAGAAGATCGAGGAGTGGCTGGCATGAACAACGAACGCATTCTCGATACGCTGCGCGCGCCGCACATCTCGGAGAAGTCCGCACGTCTGGCCGAGCACAACCAGTACGTATTCGTGGTTGCCCCCGCGGCAACCAAGGCGGATGTCCGCGCTGCCGTGGAGAAGCTGTTTGACGTGACCGTCAAGCAGGTGAATCTCGTCAATACCAAGGGTAAGGTCAAGGCTTTCCGTCAGCGCGCTGGTAGTCGCCAGGGCAAGCGCAAGGCCTATGTTCGCCTTGCCGATGGGCAGACCATCGACGTTTCCGCCAAGGCCTGAGCCAGGAGTTCTGTGAGATGGCACTAATTACCCACAAGCCGACCTCGCCGGGCCGCCGTGACGCGGTCAGCGTTCGGACGGAAGGCCTGCACAAGGGCGCGCCGTATGCGCCGTTGACCGAGTCGCAGTCCCGCACTGGCGGTCGCAATCATCATGGTCGCATCACCGTGCGGCATCGCGGCGGTGGCCACAAGCAGCAATACCGCATCATCGATTTCAAACGCGACAAGGAAGGCATTGCCGCCCGCGTCGAGCGGATCGAATATGATCCCAATCGCACCGCGCACATCGCGTTGCTTTGCTACGCCGATGGCGAGCGCCGCTACATCATCGCGCCCAAGGGCGTGGCGGTGGGTGATCGTCTGGTATCGGGCGCCGAGGCGCCGATCAAGGCGGGCAATTGCCTGCAGTTGCGTAACGTGCCGATGGGCAGCACGGTGCATTGCATCGAGTTGCGTCCCGGCAAGGGTGCGCAGATTGCCCGCAGCGCCGGTGCCTCGGTACAGCTGGTAGCCCGCGAGTCCGGCTACGCCACGTTGCGTCTGCGGTCCGGCGAGATGCGCCGCATCTCGGTCGACTGCCGCGCCACCATCGGTGAAGTCGGCAACGGCGAGCACAGCCTGAAGAAGCTGGGCAAGGCCGGCGCCAAGCGCTGGCTGGGTATTCGTCCGACCGTTCGCGGTGTGGTGATGAACCCGGTGGATCATCCGCACGGTGGTGGTGAAGGCAAGACTTCAGGTGGTCGTCATCCGGTCAGCCCATGGGGCACACCGGCCAAGGGCTACAAGACCCGTAACAACAAGCGCACGCAGCAGTTCATCGTGCGTCGTCGTACCAAGTAACAGGAAGCCGTCATGCCGCGTTCTCTGAAGAAAGGTCCGTTCGTCGACCTTCACCTCGTAAAGAAGGTGGAAGCTGCGGTTTCCGCCAACAACAAGCGTCCGATCAAGACCTGGTCGCGTCGTTCGATGATCCTGCCGGAAATGGTCGGCTTGACCATCGCCATCCACAACGGCCGTCAGCACGTGCCCGTTCTGATCAACGAGAACATGGTCGGGCACAAGCTCGGCGAGTTCGCGGTGACCCGGACATTCAAGGGCCATGTCGGCGACAGGAAGGGCAAGTGATGAGCACTGAAGCCAAAGCGATCCTGCGCGGCGCCCGCATCTCGGCGCAAAAGGCACGCCTGGTGGCTGATCTGGTTCGCGGGCTTCCCGTGGGTCGGGCCAGCGACGTGCTCACCTACACCAACAAGAAGGCCGCGACCCTTGTTCGCAAGGTGCTGTTGTCGGCCGTCGCCAACGCCGAGAACAATCTCGGTGCTGACGTCGACGAGTTGAAGGTGGCCAGTATCTTCGTTGACGAAGGTCCGGCGATGAAACGCATGCATGCCCGCGCCAAAGGCCGCGGATCGCGCATCCTGAAGCGCACCAGCCACATCACTGTGGTTGTTGGTAACTGACCGAGGATATAGACGATGGGTCATAAAGTTCATCCCACCGGTATCCGCCTCGGCATTGCCAAGGACTGGAACTCGAAGTGGTTCGCCAATAAGCGTGATTACGCCACCTATCTCGTGGCCGACATCAAAGTCCGCGACATGCTGAAGAAGAAGCTGGCAGCCGCCGGTATCTCCAGGATCCAGATCGAGCGTCCGGCCAAGACTGCCCGCGTGACGATTCACACTGCCCGTCCGGGCGTGGTGATCGGCAAGAAGGGTGAGGATATCGAGAAGCTGCGCAAGGAAGTCAGTGACATGATGGGCGTCCCGACGCACATCAACGTCAGCGAAGTGCGCAAGCCCGAGCTCGACGCACAGCTCGTTGCCGAGTCGATCGCGCAGCAGTTGGAGCGGCGCATCATGTTCCGCCGTGCGATGAAGCGCTCGGTCGGCAATGCAATGCGCCTTGGAGCCCTTGGCATCAAGATCAATGTGTCCGGTCGTCTGAACGGCGCCGAGATCGCGCGTTCCGAGTGGAGCCGTGAAGGCCGCGTTCCTTTGCACACGTTGCGCGCGGACATCGACTACGGCGTCGCCGAGGCAAGTACGACCTACGGCATCATCGGCATCAAGGTGTGGATCTACAAGGGCGAGATCTTCGATCTGGCACAGTCCACCCAGGAGTCGAAGGACGAGCCGTCGCAGCCGCGCCGCGAAGGTGGCGAAGGTCGTCGTAATGATTCGCGTCGCGAGGCCGGTGACGGCCGTCGCGAGCGGTCTGCGAAGTAAGGAGAGTTGCCATGTTGCAACCCAAGCGAACCAAATACCGCAAACAATTCAAGGGCCGCAATTACGGTCTGGCGCAGTGTTCCAATCTCGTCAGCTTTGGCGAGTTCGGTCTGAAAGCCACAACCCATGGCCAGTTGACGGCTCGTCAGATCGAGGCGGCCCGTCGTTGCATTACTCGTTTCGTCAAGCGTGGCGGCAAGTTGTGGATTCGGGTGTTCCCGGACAAGCCGATCACCAAGAAGCCGATCGAAGTCCGCATGGGCTCGGGCAAGGGTAGCGTCGAATTCTGGGTCGCTCCGATTCAGCCGGGGCGCATGCTCTACGAGATCGAAGGCGTTGACGAGACGACAGCGCGTGAGGCGTTCCGTCTGGCGGCAGCGAAGCTGTCCGTGCAGACCCAGTTTGTTACCCGGGCGGTGATGTGATGGCCACCAAAGAAATCAAAAACCAGTCGGCCGACGAGTTGAAGCAGCATCTGCTGGACCTTCGCAAGGAGCAGTTCAATCTGCGCATGCAGAAGGGTTCCGGTCAGCTCACTCAGCCGCACCAGCTTCGCCGCGTTCGGCGTGATATCGCCCGCACGAAGTTCGTGCTCGGCGGCAAGAAGTAAGGGACGGCCGACATGAGCGACATCCAGGTTCAAGCAGAAACGAAGCAGGCGCGTACCCTCGAGGGGCGCGTCACCAGCAACAAGATGGACAAGACGGTTACGGTCCTGGTCGAGCGTCAGGTTCAGCATTGGCTGCTCGGCAAGATCATCCGCCGTTCGACCAAGTTGCATGCGCAGGACGATCTCGGCGCGAACGAGGGTGACCTCGTGCGCATCGCGGAATGCCGTCCGTTGTCCAAGACCAAACATCATCGCGTGGTTGAAATCATCACGCGCGCCAAAGTCTAAGGGAGGGTGCAGACATGATCCAAATGCAAAGCACGCTATCCGCAGCGGACAACAGCGGCGCGAAGGAAGTGATGTGCATCAAGGTGCTTGGCGGCTCCAAGCGCCGTTACGCATCGATCGGTGACGTGATCAAGGTCACCGTGAAGGATGCAATCCCCCGCGGCAAGGTAAAGAAAGGCGAGGTGTACAATGCCGTGGTGGTTCGCACCGCCAAGGGCGTACGTCGTCCCGATGGCTCGCTGATCCGTTTCGACGGTAATGCAGCGGTGCTCCTCAACAACAAGCTCGAGCCGATCGGCACCCGTATTTTCGGGCCGGTTACCCGCGAGCTGCGCAGCGAGAAGTTCATGAAGATCGTCTCGCTTGCGCCCGAAGTGCTCTGAGCGGAGATCACAGTAATGAACCGTATCCGTAAGGGTGATCAGGTCCTCGTGATCACCGGCAAGAACAAGGGTCAGCGCGGCGATGTGCTGCGTGTTGCTGACGATCGTGTGTTCGTCTCCAACGTGAATCTGGTCAAGCGTCACACCAAGCCGAATCCGCAGGCCAACCAGGCTGGCGGTATCGTCGAGCGTGAGGCCTCGATCCATCTCTCCAATGTGCAGCTGTTCAACCCCGCCACGAACAAGGGTGAACGCGTCGGCACCAAAACGCTCGAAGATGGGCGCAAGGTCCGCGTGTTCCGTTCGAATGGCGAGGTCGTGGACGCGTAAGGAACACGATCATGACGCGCCTTGAAAATTTTTATAAAGACCAGGTACTGGCGAAGCTCACCGAGCAGTTCGGCTACCAGAACGTGATGCAGGTTCCCCGCATCACCAAGATCACGCTGAACATGGGCGTGGGTGAAGCTGCGGGCAACAAGAAAGTGCTCGAGAACGCCGTGGCCGACATGGCCAAGATCGCAGGCCAGAAGCCGATCACGACCAAGGCACGGGTATCCGTGGCTTCGTTCAAGATTCGCGATGGCTGGCCGATCGGTTGCAAGGTCACGCTGCGTCGCGCGCAGATGTGGGAGTTCCTGGATCGCCTGATCAACGTTTCGTTGCCGCGCGTCCGTGACTTCCGCGGTGCTTCCGCGCGTGCCTTTGATGGTCGTGGCAATTACAACTTCGGTATCAAGGAACAGATCATTTTCCCTGAAATCGACTTCGACCAGGTCGACGCGATTCGTGGCATGGATATCTCCATCACCACGACCGCCAAGACTGACGAAGAGGCGAAAGCCTTGCTGGCTGCGTTCAGCTTCCCGTTCCGCAACTGATAGGCGAGACCCATGGCCAAGACATCAATGGTGAACCGCGATATCAAGCGGACCAAAATCGTCAAGAAGTTCGCCGCCAAGCGCGCGGGATTCAAGGCGATCGTGCTGAGCTCCACTGCCTCGTATGAGGAGAAGATGGAAGCACAGTCGAATTTGCAGAAGTTGCCACGCGATGCAAGCCCGGTGCGCCAGCGCAGCCGTTGCGCGCTGACCGGTCGCCCGCGTGCCGTCTACGCCAAATTCGGCTTGGGCCGCAACAAGCTGCGTGAAGCGACCATGCGTGGAGATGTTCCTGG
Source organism: Rhodanobacter sp. (assembly GCA_026193555.1). Lineage (GTDB taxonomy): Bacteria > Pseudomonadota > Gammaproteobacteria > Xanthomonadales > Rhodanobacteraceae > Rhodanobacter. The sequence continues at coordinate 5,571 of JAPHUU010000030.1, read as the reverse complement.
TCTGCGCAAGGCCAGCTGGTAATACAAACTACTGAGTCGGTTCCTGCGGGCTTTCGCGGGAACCGTTCAACCGGCCGCGGTGAATCGTGGCCGTCGTGCGACTATCGCACTGCTGTTCGCTAAAACCTGGTAATGCTGATATAGTCGGCGGTCTGCGCAAGGCAGGCCGACGTCTTTGTCGGCTCACAATCTGATTGATTTCCGGTTTTATCGGATATCGGTGCACTCTGAAGGATGTTTTCATGAGCATGACTGATCCCATCGCCGATCTGTTTACGCGCGTCCGCAATGCCCAGTCGATGGGCAAGCCGGCCGTCCGTATGCCGTCGTCGAAATTGAAGGTGGCGATTGCCGACCTTCTCAAGAACGAGGGCTACATCCTCGACGCCAAGACTTCCGTCGAGGAAGGCAAGCCGGTGCTCGAGATCAAGCTGAAGTATTTCGACGGCGAGCCGGCCATCGAAACCATCGGCCGTATCAGTCGTTCCGGCCTGCGTGTCTACCGCGGCAAGGACGAGTTGCCGAAGGTTCTCGGCGGCCTGGGTATCTCGATTATCTCGACTTCCGCCGGTCTGTTGACCGATGCGCAGGCCCGTGCCAAGGGTCTGGGCGGCGAAGTCATCGGCCAAGTGGCGTAAGGAGTCTTTCGATGTCACGTGTTGCCAAAAAATCTATTTCCCTCCCCAAGGGCGTGGAGCTGAATGTTGCTGCCGACAACATCTCCGTAAAGGGGCCCAAGGGCACCCTGTCGATGCATCACCTGCCTGGTGTGTCCGTGGTTGTCGATAACGGCGTTGCGAGCATCGCCATGGCCGAGGGCGCTGACGACAAGTTCGGTGGCACCGCTCGCGCGCTGCTGGCCAACATGGTCAAGGGCGTCTCCGAGGGTTACGAGCGCAAGCTTGAGCTGGTCGGCGTGGGTTACCGTGTCGCGATGCAGGGCAAGTCGCTGAATCTGAGCCTCGGCTTCTCGCACCCGGTGGTGTTTGAGGCGCCGGAAGGTATCAGCATCGAGACTCCGACCCAGACCGAAGTCCTGATCAAGGGTTTCGACAAGCAGCGCGTGGGTCAGGTGGCTGCCAAGATTCGCGCGTTCCGTCCGCCGGAGCCCTACAAGGGCAAGGGTGTGCGCTACGCGGGTGAGAAAATCACGCTGAAGGAAGCCAAGAAGGCGTAATGCGGGTCCCTCCACGAAGAGTCGGTCATTCATGGCCGGACGCTTCAAAAGAGCTCAAACCCAACTAGCCGATCCGCTTTCTGGAGATATCACGATGAACAAGAACGAAAATCGCCTGCGTCGCGCCAAGTCGACCCGCTGCCATATCCGCAAGTTGGCGGTCGCGCGTTTGTCTGTGCACCGCACTGGTCAACACCTGTACGCGCAGGTGTTTGACGCTTCCGGTGTGAACGTGGTGGCCGCGGCCTCCACGGTGCAGAAATCGGTTGCCGAAGGTCTCAAGGGCACCAAGAACCTGACGGCGGCAGCGGCTGTCGGCAAGGCTGTCGCTGAGCGCGCCTTGGCGGCCGGTATCGAGTCGGTGGCGTTCGATCGATCTGGTTTTCGCTACCACGGGCGCATCAAGGCACTTGCAGATGCCGCTCGCGAAGCGGGCCTGAAATTCTGAGTAACACCCCGGGTACGGGCCTGCTTTCGGGTAGTCCGGTTTCCCACTGATGCACCTACAACTCCAAGCGGCTCAGCCGCAAGCAAAGTCCCGGCCTGCCGGGCAAATGGAAAACAACATGTCTTCTAACGATCGCGAAAATTCGGACGGCTTGCTCGAGAAGTTGATCGCCGTCAACCGCGTGGCCAAGACCGTCAAGGGTGGCCGCCAGATGAGTTTCACTGCGCTGACCGTGGTCGGCGATGGTGAGGGTAAAGTCGGCTTCGGCTATGGCAAGGCGCGTGAAGTGCCGATCGCCATCTCCAAGGCGATGGAGCGTGCCCGTCGCCAGATGGTGAACATCGAACTGAACAATGGCACCCTGTGGTATGCCATCAAGGCGAACCACGGTGCAGCGCGCGTCTACATGCAGCCGGCCTCCGAGGGTACCGGTGTCATTGCTGGCGGTGCCATGCGTGCCGTGCTGGAAGTGGTTGGTGTGAAGAACGTGCTGGCCAAGGCCGTGGGTTCGCGCAATCCGATCAATCTGGTTCGTGCCACGATCAAGGGCCTGCAGGCAGTCGCCTCGCCCAAGAAAATCGCCGCCAAGCGCGGCAAGACCCTGGAAGAGGTGCTGGGCAATGGCTAAGTCACAACAAGCCGCCGACAAGACGGTTCGCGTGCGCCTGGTCAAAGGCCTGCGTGGTGTCCAGGCGCGTCATCGCCTCAGCGTGAAAGCGCTCGGGCTTGGCAAGATCAACGACGTCCGTGAATTGAAGGACAGCCCGCAGGTTCGGGGCTTGATCAATACGGTGTACTACCTGATCCGGGTCGAGGAGTAAGCATCATGCGTCTGAATGACATCAAGCCGGCCGCCGGTTCACACAAGACGCGCCTGCGCGTCGGTCGTGGCATCGGTTCGGGCATGGGCAAGACCGCGGGTCGTGGTCACAAGGGCCAGCATGCGCGGGCCGGTGGCACCCACAAGTTTGGTTTTGAAGGCGGCCAGATGCCGTTGCAGCGCCGGTTGCCGAAGGTGGGCTTCCGTTCGCTGAAGAAGGCTGAGAGCCAGGAAGTGTTCCTGTATCAGTTGGCTCACCTGAAGGCAGACGTGATCGATGCCGTCGTGCTGCACAAGGCTGGCTTGATCAGCAGCCGCGCGAAGAAGGTCAAGGTCGTGCTCAAGGGTGAAATCGGTCGCGCGGTGAAGTTGTCCGGCTTGCTGGCTACGGTCGGCGCCAAGGCAGCCATCGAGGCGGCCGGCGGCAGTGTGGAGTAATTGACGGTGGCTGCAGCCAAGGGCAATGCACTGGGCAAGCTGGGCAAGCTGACGGAGCTTCGTCAGCGCATCTTCTTCGTGATTGGTGCGCTGGTGGTGTTCCGGCTTGGTTCGTTCATTCCAGTACCGGGTGTCAATCCGGAGGCGATGAGCAACCTGGTGAACGGCAATGGCCTGATGGACATGTTCAACATGTTCTCAGGCGGTGCGCTGTCCCGCTTCTCCGTCTTCGCGCTGGGGGTGATTCCGTATATCTCCGCCTCGATCGTTTTTCAGATGATGGGCTCGGTGATACCCAGCCTGCAGGCGCTACGCAAGGAAGGCGAGTCCGGCAAACGCAAGATGACCAGCTACACCCGTTTTGCCACGGTCGGCCTGGCGGCGTTTCAGTCTTTCGGCATCGCGGTTGCGCTACAGAACCAGGTGGCTTCCGGTGGTGCCCCGGTGGTCTACACGCCAGGATTCGGCTTCATCATGTCATCGGTGGTGGGCCTTACGGCCGGCACGATGTTTCTGATGTGGCTGGGCGAGCAGATGACCGAGCGCGGTATCGGCAACGGCATCTCGCTGCTGATCTTTGCGGGTATCGTTGCCGGCCTGCCTGGCGCGGTCGTGCACACGCTGGGCATGGCGAACAATGGTGAGTTGTCGCTGATCAAGTTGTTGATGGTGTTCGGTCTGGTGTTGGCGGTAACGGCGTTCGTGGTATTCATTGAGCGCGCCCAACGGCGCATCACCGTGAATTACGCGCGAAAGTCAGGCGGGCAGCGGGCCTACCAGAATCAGAGTTCCAATTTGCCGCTGAAGATCAACATGGCGGGTGTGATTCCGCCGATCTTTGCCTCGAGTCTGTTGATGTTTCCGGCCACGGCGGTTGCGTGGTTCAGCGGGCCGCATCCGACGCGTTGGCTGCAGGATCTGACCCAGCAGCTGAGTCCGGGTAATCCGTTGCACGATATCGTGTTTTCGGTGCTGGTCATCGGGTTCGCGTTCTTCTACACGGCGATCGTCTTCAATGCCGAGGAGACTGCCGACAATCTCAAGCGTTCGGGTGCCTTGATTCCGGGTATTCGGCCGGGTCGTGCCACGGCAAGTTATGTGGATGCGGTGATGACACGATTGACCGGTGTCGGCGCGCTGTACCTGGTTCTTGTGTGCCTGGTACCGTCGTTCATGCAGGGTGCGTGGCATGTACCGTTCTATTTTGGCGGCACGTCGCTGCTGATCGTGGTGGTGGTGGTGATGGATTTCACGGCACAGGTGCAGGCGCATCTGGTCAGTCATCAGTACGATAGTCTGCTCAAGAAGGCCAATCTTCGCCGCAGCTGACGCTGTGAACGGTTGGTCAAAGTAGGGAAGTGGCGACACCCCGGTGTCGCAGGGCTTTCCAGTCAGGGTAATTCAGTTTAGAATTGCGCGTTTACCGCGCACGAAACGCATCGGAGAAAGTACATCATGGCGCGCATCGCGGGTGTCAATTTGCCGGTCCAGAAACACGTCTGGGTTGGCTTGCAGAGCATTTACGGTATCGGTCGCAGCCGAGCCAGGAAAGTTTGCGTGGACGCTGGGGTGGTTGCGACCACCCAGATCAAGTCCCTCAGCGAAGGCGAGGTGGAGAAGATCCGCCACGAGATCGCCAAGTATACCGTCGAGGGCGATCTCCGCCGTGAGGTAGGCATGGCCATCAAGCGGCTGATGGATTTGGGTTGCTACCGTGGCCTGCGCCATCGTCGTGGCCTTCCGGTGCGCGGTCAGCGCACGCGTACCAACGCACGTACCCGCAAGGGTCCCCGTCGCGCGATCAAGAAGTAACGGACTCCGAATATGGCTAAGCCGGTCAAAACCAAGAAGAAGATCAAGCGCGTTGTCACCGATGCGGTGGCGCACGTGCAGGCCTCCTTCAACAACACCATCGTCACCATCACCGATCGCCAGGGCAATGCCTTGTCGTGGGCTACTGCCGGCGGCGCCGGTTTCCGTGGCTCGCGCAAGTCGACCCCGTTCGCAGCTCAGGTGGCCGCCGAAAAGGCCGGCCGTGCAGCCGGCGATTATGGTGTGAAGACGGTGGAAGTCCGCATCAAGGGCCCTGGCCCGGGCCGCGAGTCGGCGGTGCGTTCGCTTAACGCGTTGGGCTTCAAGGTGCTCAATATCATCGATGTCACGCCGATTCCACACAACGGCTGCCGTCCCCCCAAGAAGCGTCGAGTCTAAGGAGCATACCCATGGCCCGTTATCGTGGAGCTACCTGCAAACTCGCCCGTCGTGAGGGTGCAGATCTCAGTTTGAAGAGCCCGGCACGTGCACTTGATTCCAAGTGCAAGCTGGAGAACAAGCCCGGTCAGCATGGTGCGAACAAGCGCATGCGCATGTCGGACTACGCCGTGCAGCTGCGTGAAAAGCAGAAGGTCAAGCGCATCTACGGTGTGCTTGAGCGTCAGTTCAGCAACTACTACGCCAAGGCGTCGACCCTCAAGGGCAACACCGGCGAGAACCTGCTGCAGCTGCTTGAGAGCCGTCTGGACAACGTCGTCTATCGCATGGGCTTTGCGGTGACCCGCGCCCAGGCGCGTCAGCTGGTCGCCCACAAGGCGATCCTGGTGAACGGCAAGAAGGTGAACATCCCTTCGTTCCAGGTTCGTGCCGGCGATGCGATTGCGCTGACCGAGAAGGCACGCAGCCAGTTGCGCG
>JAPHUU010000341.1 GCA_026193555.1 Rhodanobacter sp. | reverse complement strand
GGCCAGATCGACATCGCCCGCATGGATGCACTGCTGCGCAGCTTCAGCGCGCTGCGGCGGATCATTGCGCAGGCCGCCAAGGCGGCGCACCTGCTGGCGGAACTCAAGACCGACTGACAGGTCAGCGGGTTCGCGACAGGGCAAGCCGCCGAATGGTACCCCGGGCATCGGCGCAGCACAGCGCAAGGCACCGAGGCAAAAGTCGACTCCAGCCCCTGTCGATACTTGCGACGAAACGGTGACCCGGCTGTTCATCCGGCACATGACTTTCGACCACCGCATCTCCCTGCCGATGCAGTTAGGCTAGAGCGACTTGTCCACCGGGGAACCGTCATGACGTCGAGTCGCATCGCCGCGGCACTGAAGCCCGTGCTCATCACCCTGCTGCTCACATTGAGCGGTGCTTCACTGGCGATGGACCCGCCCGCTGCAAAGTATCCGAACTATCCCAGCGAGACCCCGGCCACGTTCACGCCGGTCACCACCAGCTACGACTATGTGCGGCGCGAGGTGATGATCCCGATGCGTGACGGCGTGAAGCTGCGCACCATCATCCTGATTCCCAAGGGCGCCACTCACGCCGGCATCCTGCTCACCCGCACACCCTACGATGCCAAGTCGCTGACCAGCCACAGCATGAGCGGCCACCTCGGCCCGATGCTGCAAGGTTACGACAACGCCACCGACGTGATCATCGAGGACGGCTACATCCGCGTGGTGCAGGACATCCGCGGCAAGTACGGCTCCGAGGGCGACTACGTGATGAATCGCCCGGTGCACGGCCCGCTGAATCCCACCCCGGTGGATGACGCGACCGACACCTGGGACACCATCGACTGGCTGGTGAAGAACATCCCCGAGTCGAACGGCAAGGTCGGCACGCTGGGCATCTCCTACGACGGCTTCGAGCCGCTGATGGCACTGGTCCATCCACATCCGGCGCTCAAGGTGTCGGTGCCGATGAACCCGATGGTGGACGGCTGGATGGGCGACGACTGGTTCCATAACGGCGCCTTCCGCCAGCAGAACATGTCCTACATCTACGAACAGATCGCCAGCCGCGACAACTCCACCAAGTGGTGGACCAACTATCACGACGAGTACGACCTGTTCATGCAGGCCGGTTCAGCCGGCGAGCTGGGCAAGCAGTACGGCATGGAGCAACTCGGCTTCTGGAACAAGGTGCTGGCCCATCCTGCCTACGACAGCTTCTGGCGCGACCAGGCAGTGGACAAGCTGCTCGCCACGCTGCCGCTGAAGGTCCCGGTGATGCTGGTGCACAGTCTGTGGGACCAGGAGGACAGCTACGGCGCACTCGCCGTGTACCGCGCCATCAAGCCCAAGGACACCGGCGGCAACATGGTGAAGCTGGTGATGGGGCCTTGGCACCACGGCCAGGAGATCGAAGAGGGCAGCTCGCTCGGCGCGATCCGTTTCGGCAGCGACACCGCCAAGTACTTCCGCGAACACATCCTGCGTCCGTTTCTCGCCCAGTACCTGAAAGATGGCGCGCCCAAGGCCGACCTCGCCCCGGTCACCGCCTTCCAGACCGGTACCAATCGGTGGCAGCGCCTGTCACGCTGGCCGCTCGCCTGCGACAGCGGCTGCGCCGGCAAGACCCGACCGCTGTATCTGGAACCTGGTCGCACGCTCGGTTTCGACGCACCGACCGCTGGCGCCGCTTACGACGAATACGTCTCCGACCCCGCCCACCCGGTGCCGTTCCGCGCCCGGCCGATCCAGCCGGTGGGCTACGATCCCGGCCAGACCTGGTCGCAGTGGCTGGTGGACGATCAGCGCGAGGCCTCCGGTCGCCCTGACGTGCTCACCTTCACCTCCGCACCACTCACCACGCCGCTCACCATCGCCGGGGCGCCCGAAGTGCACCTGGTCGCCTCCACCAGCGGCACCGACAGCGACTGGGTGGTCAAGCTGATAGACGTCTATCCCGACCAGGTGGCCGAGCAGCCCGAGATGGGCGGCTACCAGCTCGCCGTGGCGATGGACATCTTCCGCGGCCGTTATCGCGAAAGCTTCAGCAAAGCCAGGCCAATCGCCGCCAACCAGCCGCTGACCTACCGCTTCGCCCTGCCGGCTGCCAACCACGTGTTCCTTCCCGGCCACCGCATCATGGTGCAGGTGCAGTCCAGCTGGTTCCCACTCTACGATCGCAACCCGCAGACCTTCGTGCCCAACATCTTCTGGGCCAAGCCAGCGGATTACGTGAAGGCTACCCAGCGCGTATACCACGCCCCCAAAGAGGCAAGCTTCATTGCGCTGCCGGTGACAAGCGACTGAAACAGGGAATCGGCACAACCGCCCGGCATACGCCGGGCGGTTGTCGGGAATTGCCCGTCACCATCCCGCATCCGCATCTCCCGACGTTCAACGCCGATGGCCACGCTGACGCCAATCAGCCGACTGCCAAACCAGAACCCGGGCCAGAGCCGCTTGTCGCGGCGCAATCGTCGCCAGCATCAGGGGACTTTCAGGCGACCCTTCACTGCCCGTCTGCCCCTTCCGTCTGGCGGCTCAAACCATCCAGTGCGTCCCGTGCGCGTTTGTCGTTCGGATCCAGCGCCAGCGCGCGAACGAGCTCAGCCCGCGCGCGCGTGCCATCGCCCGCGTTGGCATAGGCGCGCCCCAGACTGGATGCGGCTGCAGCAGACTTCGGGTAACTCTCGGTATTTTGTTTCAGCAACGCGATGGCGCTGGCGAACTGGCCGGCCTTGACCATCTGATAACCGGCAATTCTGCACAGCTCGTCCGAGCTCGTATGGGGGTGGGCTCGGCGAAAATCGAACAACGTCCAGAGCACGGTCCCGGGATCGTCCCGTTGCAGGAACAGGGTCTCGATCAATGTCTGAGAAGCGGTGCGCGGGAAGTCGGGCGGGGAAAAACTCGCCGGATCGAGGGCCTGATTGATCACCACCGTCTTGACCGTGAACTGGTTCAGCGTCTTGCCGCTGGCAATGTCCGCTTCCCTGCTCGTGAATGGGAAAACGACACCCTCCACGGCCCGAAAATCGCCGAAGCGGGTCTGCGTCGTCACCGCGGCGCCAACCGCGTGAATGGGCGCCACCTTGCGCTCCGCCACCAGCATCCAGCTTTTGCCATCAATGAATTCATCCTGCTCGAAGCCGTCGCGCATGTGCAGGCGGACATGCCACACCTTGCGGTCGTCGATCCTCTCACTGCCCAGCAGGCTTACCGACGAGTCCTCTTCACGGTAGTCCGCCAGGGAGCCGAGGATGGACGTCGAATGACGTGTCGCCTCGGAGGCGGCACCCACCGTGCGCACCACGATCCCGGGGTGGCCGTAGAACTCCCAGGCGCTTCCGTCATAACCTTCCTCGAAGGAGCTGGAGCGGTGTTCGGGATCACCCACCAACTTGTAGTAGGGCCGCATTCTGGCGAGCGTTGCGTCAATCCTGAAATTTCCCTCGGAGTAGGTTCCGCGAATGATGAGCGTCTTCACCGAGGCGAGCTTGTCGGCCCCGCCGATCGCGCTCACGTAATGCGCGACGATCTGTTCGGCCGTTGGCGGCGCATCGGCGCTTGCGCCGACTGCGGTGGTCATCAGCATCGCCGATGTCATTATTACGGCGACTACACGTGCGGCGATGGTCATTTTCAATACCCTCATGCCTTCAGGCTTCCTGCTGCGATGAACGATTCGGCGCCGATGCGCGGATCGCACTCGGCCAGAGTCATTTATCACACGCAGTCGATGAAAAAGGTCTGGTTCACTTTCTTCCCCAATCTGAGCTTGAACAGATCACCCTCAAGCCGCCGCCAGCACCTTGCGCATCATCTTCGGTGCCGCCACGGTCACCTTCAACAACGCCTTGGCCACCCCAGTCGGCGCACGCCTCCCCTGCTCCCAGTCCTGCAGCGTGCGCACCGACACGCCAGGCACGGCGGCGAAGTCAGCGTGGAGCCGTCCGAGATTGAGTCGCGACCGGGTTACCTGGCCCACTCCAACGCTCCGTCGGTGTCGCACTTCACAGTTGAATCCGCCATGGAAGACGCTGCCGGTATGGCCAGTCTTTATTTCGCTCACGGATTCAATTAAATCCGCTACCCATTAGCGCACACGGATTTAACTTCCCCCACTCCCATGTGTGACCCGACTCGCAGTTGAGCCCGCCTCCTGGCACTCAAGTTCGTATTGAACCTGCCGATGCAAATCAAACGGCGCCAACTTGATACGGCGCCAACTGGCTTTGCAGTCCACATATTAGATCAAGGGAACGAAACGATCCGTTCAACGGCAACGGCCTCCACGCTATAGCCATTGCCAATTTTCTTGTACCGCCTGGTCGTCGAACAATACGGCTGACTAAACCGCATCAATGAACTATTGAACGAAGTCATCACCAAAAGGAAATCACCATGTTTTTTTCGCGTCTTTCGATCAAGATAAAGTTGATGGTCACGCTCGGTATCGTCAGCGCGATGCTGGTTGCGGTAGGCCTGCTCGGAATCAACGATCTGCAGCGAAGCAACCAGTCATTGGAGGTCATCTATTCCAACCAGCTGGTACCCGGAAACGCACTGGCCATGGCATTCGAGATACTCGGCAGTGACCGCGCGGATGCATTGCGGGCAGCAAACTCGGGCAAGGTGGACATGGCCGATGCCGCGGTCACCAAGGTGCACGACGAGCAGGACGAACTCAAGGCCTTGATGAAGACATTCCGCGGCGCCGACCTCTCGCAGCGTGAGCGGGTGATCGCCAAGCGC
>JAPHUU010000310.1 GCA_026193555.1 Rhodanobacter sp. | reverse complement strand
TCTCCAGCTTTTCCGCCACCACCTGCAGCGCACGCGGCAGCTCGATCGTGTACGGGTCATCTTCCGGCTTCAGCGAAGCGTACGTGCTGCCCTGCTTCACGAACGGGCCGAAACGGCCCACACCGACGCTGACTTCGTCGCCATTTTCCGCCTGACCGAGCTTGCGCGGCAGCTTGAACAATTCCAGCGCATCGGCAAGGCCGATGGTGTGCATGCTCTGGCCGGTGCGCAGGCTGGCGAAAGTGGGTTTTTCCTCGTCTTCCTTGGTGCCGATCTGCACAAACGGCCCGTACCGGCCCAGGCGTACCGATACCGGCTTGCCGGTTTTCGGATCGGTGCCCAGCTCGCGCGCGCCAGTCGCCTCGTTGCGATCGACCGACTCGGTCTTTTCGTCAACCTGCTGCTTGAACGGCAGCCAGAAGCGCTCCATCAGCGGCACCCACGCCTCTTCGCCGCGACTGACCGCATCGAGTTCGTCCTCGAGTTTGGCAGTGAAGTCGTAGTCGACGTAGCGGGTGAAATGGGCAGTAAGAAAGTTGCTCACCGCGCGACCAACATCGCTGGGCTTGAAGCGGCGACTGTCGAGGTAGACGTACTCGCGGTTCTGCAACACCTGAATGATGCTGGCGTAGGTGGACGGCCGGCCGATGCCGTGCTCCTCCAGCGCCTTGACCAGGCTCGCTTCGGAGTAGCGCGGCGGTGGCTCGGTGAAATGCTGGTCGGCGGCGATGTCGTGCAGCGGCACCTGCTCGCCCACCCCCAGGCGCGGCAACCGACGCCCCTCGTCCTCGTCGTCGGCCGTTTTCTGGTCGCGGCCCTCTTCGTACACCGCGAGGAAGCCCGGATCGATCACGGTGGTGCCGCTGGCACGGAATGAGGCATCGCCACCGGCGACATCGCGCAGGGCAAATTCCACCGACACGGTGTTCAGCGTGGCGTGAATCATCTGGCAGGCGACGGTGCGCTTCCAGATCAGCTCGTACAGCTTGCGCTGGTCGTCATTGAGATACGCCGCGATCGACCTGGGCGTATACATGGCAGACGTGGGGCGGATCGCCTCATGGGCCTCCTGAGCGTTCTTCGACTTGGTCTTGTAGACCTGCGGCGCGTCCGGCAGCGCCTTGGTGCCGAAGTCGCGCGCGATCAACTCGCGCAATTCGGTCACGGCGTCATTGCCGAGCATGGTGGAGTCGGTACGCATGTAGGTGATCAGGCCGACATTGCCCTCATCGCCGAGTGCCACACCTTCATACAGCCCCTGCGCCACCTTCATCGTGCGACTGGTGGTGAAACCCAGCTTGCGTGCGGCCTCCTGTTGCAGGGTCGACGTGGTGAAGGGTGCCGCCGGACGCCGCTTGCGCTCCTTGGAGCCGACATCGCTGACCACCAGCCGGCCAGCCGCAGCCGCCTTCAGTGCGCCGCGGGCTGCCTGCGCATCGGTCTCGTTGGTGAGATCGAACTGCTCGAACTTCTTGCCGTTCAACCGGCTGAGTCGGGCCGTGAAATCACCATCGGCGTGCTTGAGCTGCGCCTCGATGCTCCAGTACTCACGGGCAACGAATGCCTCGATCTCTTCCTCGCGCTCGACGATCATGCGCAGCGCCGGTGACTGTACGCGACCGGCAGACAAACCGCGCTGTACCTTGCGCCACAGTACCGGTGACAGGTTGAAGCCGACCAGGTAATCCAGCGCGCGCCGCGCCTGCTGGGCATCGACCAGATCGTGCGACAGCTGCCGCGGGTTGGCCACCGCCGCCTTGATCGCCTTCGGCGTGATTTCCGAGAACACCACCCGATGCAAACGCTTGCCTTCGACCAGCCCGCGCTCCTTCAGGATCTCGCTGATGTGCCAGCTGATCGCCTCGCCTTCGCGATCCAGATCGGTCGCGAGATAGATGTCATCGGCGGCCTTGGCCGCCTTGGCGATCGCATCGACGTGTTTCTCGTTGCGCTCGATCACCTCGTAGGCCATGGTGAAGCCATGCTCGGTATCGACGGCACCCTCCTTCGGCTTCAGGTCACGAACATGACCGTACGAGGCCAGGACGTGGAAGTCCTTGCCGAGGTATTTGTTGATCGTCTTGGCCTTGGCCGGTGATTCGACGATGAGCAGGTTTTTTGCCATGAAGCTGGATTTCCAGGAGCGAGCCACCAGCGCTAGCTGCGCCGGACATATATATAGTTGAAACCATGCCGCGCCAGCGGCTGTCAAGCTTGACCTGACCAGACACACCCATTTCGGCGCCACGGCACCGGCCTGGACGGCGCAGAGTCAGTCCGGCAGCCGTTGGTAACGATTGCCGGGCAGGCTCTCGACCCTGCCCTCCAATTCCAGCATCAACAGCATCGATGACAAGGCGGCGGCGGACTGTCCGGTGCGCTGAACAAGTTCATCCATCGTCACCGGATCATGACCAAGTTCAGTCAATAGCGGCTGATACTCGGCATTGCGCCCCCAAACAGAATCATCGCGCGCACCATCTCCGCCACCTTGAGCCACCAGCTGATCGTTGGCCCTGCCGCAGCCATCAGCCACCAGCCGGGCAGCCAGTTCGCCACCCAGCATGCGCGCTGCGGGCGCCAAAGTCTCGATAATCTCTGCAGCGCTCTCCACCAATCGGGCACCATCACGTATCAGGCGATGGCAACCTCGGGCCAGCGGATTATGAATGGAACCGGGCAGCGCGAACACCTCGCGCCCCTGTTCCGCTGCCAGCCGCGCCGTGATCAGCGACCCGGATTTGAGTCCGGCCTCGACCACCAGCGTTCCCAGCGACAGGCCGGCAATGATCCTGTTGCGTCGCGGGAAGTGGTCGGCGCGGGCCGCCGTGCCGGGTGGAAACTCGCTGATCAGTGCCCCCTGCGCCACGATGCGACGGGCGAGCGCATGATGTTTGCGTGGATACACCCGATCGGGTCCGGTGCCGACTACCGCCAGAGTGGGCGCACCGGCCTCCAGTGCCGCCACATGGGCGGCTCCATCGATTCCGTCAGCCATGCCGCTGGTGATGGCGAAACCAGCCTGCGCCAGCAGTCTCGCGAACGCGCTGCCATGCGCCAGCCCGGCGGCACTGGCGCTGCGCGCACCGACAATCGCGACCTGCGGGTACAGCAACAAGCTGGCGTCTCCCGCCACGAACAACGCGGCGGGCGGCTGCGGGATGTTTTCCAGCTGTGGAGGAAAATCCTCGTCGGTGCATCGCAGCAGCCGATGACCCGGCATGGCCAGCCAGGCCAGATCGGAAGCCAGGCGCGCTTCGTCCGGCTGCCTCAGCCAGGCCTGCGCCTGCTCGCCGAGTTTGCCCCCCCGGTGCTGCAGCGTGTCGAGCGCCGCGCCGATGTCGCCGTCGGCCGCATCCAGCCGCTGGCGCAGGCCACCCGGGCCAAGTCCCGGCGTGCGCAAGGCAACCAGCCACGCACGCAATTCATCCTTGTCTTCCATGCACTGCAGTTTAGGGACAGCATGCAAAAGGAAACGGCGCGGTGGTGGCCGCGCCGTGCTGTAGGGGTTGGCTGAATGTCGCCCTGCCGTTACTCCGGCATGCGCAGGCGGTTGCCTTTGTGGACCGGCCGCAAACTGTCCATGATCAAGCCGTAGCTGACCCTATCGAAGGTGCGGAATACCATCACGTGTCCGACGTACTCGTCCGGCAGCGTCACCCGCTTGCCAAAGCCGCGGCGAAAGCTGTTGCTGGCCACGTCATCGTGGATCGTCTCGCCCGGTTCGTAGATGGAGTAGGTCTGGCCATTGTCGACGCCGTCCTTCGCACCGATCGACAGCGACACCACCTGGCGTGAGCCCACCGCATCCATCGCGTCGGCAAACCCGATCACCCGAGCATCGGTCGGCACCGATTTCGGCGCATGCGGAAAGAACTGCGCATCGTACGGATGGTCATCGATCGGCATGATGCGATCACCAGAACGGATTTCCCGGGTCGAATCGAGCAGCAACAGGGTTGACGGGTCACCCATGCGCAGGGTCTCGGCGGTGCCGATGACGGTGACCTCGACGCCCATGTCATCGCCACGACCGTAATGCCCGTCGTTGCGGGAATCTTCCTCCCAGGGCGCGTTGACCATCGCGGCATTGCTGTTCAGCTCATGACCGACCAGATCAGCCTTGGCCGGGTCGCCCTCGTCGAATCCGCGGAATACGTGGCTCGGCCGCACGATCGCCCAGCGCTGACCCGGCTCGCCCTGCAGGCCTCGCACATAGATGTTCTGGCCCACCGAACCGCGCAGGCGGGCCTCTTCGAGCGCGACCACGTAGGGTGCGGCGCTGACTGCATTTGAATCCATCACCCGCATGTCCTTCAGGAACATGCGCAACTCGGACAGCGGAATGGCCGGTATCGCCTCGCTCTCGGCATGCACGGCCGGCTGCAGGGTCAACCTTGGCCCGTTGATGAATGAAAGATTGAGCACGTCGCCGGGATAGATCAGGTGCGGATTGCGCACTTGCGGGTTGGCCTGCCAGATCTCGGGCCACAGCCACGGCTTGGAGAGAAATTTGGCGGAAATATCCCACAGCGTGTCGCCCCGACGCACGGTGTAGCTGTCGGGATGGCCGGACCGCATTTGCGCACCCGCCGCATAGACCGCGACGGTGACCAGCAGGCCGGAAAGCAACACGAGTATTTTTCTGATCATTGGCGGGAATCCCCCTTCCCCAGGCGCTCGGCCGAGTGTAACCGAATGGTTAACGCGCGCAACAGGCGCCAGTTGGCAAAAATCGTCTGCACGCACATGGTTGCCGACGTACAATGAGAAACATTCTAGATCGCGTCGGGGTGGTTTTTTTACCAAGCCGCCCGCATTTTTGGCGCCGAGGTCAAATTCATGTCCGTGTTGTCCATTCTCGAATTTCCCGACCCCCGTCTGCGCACCCGCGCCGAGCCGGTCGACGTGTTCGACGCCCAGCTCAGGCAGTTCGTCACCGACATGTTCGAAACCATGTACGACGCCAATGGCGTGGGTCTGGCGGCAACCCAGGTCAACGTGCATCGGCGCGTGCTGGTGGCCGACATGAGCGACGACCGCAAGCAGCCGCTGGCCCTGATCAACGCCCAGATCCTGGAAAAGGAGGGCTCGCAGGTCTACCAGGAAGGCTGCCTGTCGTTCCCGGGCCTGTACGCCGA